>JBDKGX010000067.1:0-12851 GCA_039797965.1 Pseudomonadota bacterium | reverse complement strand
GTCGTACCAATAAGGCATAACCCATAGCTCGTCCGGTTTCACGCGCTGTATTAGCTTTAAATAATAACGTCATATTGCCCAACATGTTATCGGGTATCGGCATAGTATTGGTGGTCACTACTCGAACTTTATAAGGGTTTTTTACCCCCACTTTTGTCGCCAGATTTTTCTCAGCCGCTGTTAAAGGTCGACCTTGCGGTAAGAGTACTTGCTCCATCCCCATATACCACTCTGTCGCTGGCTTTAAATAGCGTCCGACCATAAAGCTTACTAGCATGCTGCTATCTTGCTTATCGCCTTTTAGGGCTTTTCCGGTCAGTACTTGTTTCGCAAGACACTGCACGATTTTGTCTGAACGCTCGTTATTAGCTTTTTCAGCTTCAGTAGGCTTTACGGTTTTACACCAACTGACTTGGTCTAAATAGCCCTTGCTCCACAATGCGCCCCCCAAACCACACCCCGCACTTTTGTTGGTATCAGACTGAGTAGACGCTTCCAGTGCGTATTTTTCGCAAAAGGTCAAAGGAGCGGAATTAGCAGCCCAAGTACTTGAGGCTAATGTTATTAAAATAACTCCGCTACTGAGAATGTTAAGAATGCCCTTCATTGCTGTATCTCCTAATAAATACCAAAGTACTCGGCCAATGTGCTGAGCTTGTGATCATGTTAGGGGTATACATAGACTAAAGTAGGGATGAATACCAGCGTTTGATATTTGACCTATATTAAGCAGACCATGATGTTGATTGCATCACTACTTAATTAACCATCAATACAATGGCTGGAAAAGCTGCTGATCAATCTACTTTGATCGCACTTAAAATCGTAAAAGGTTTTTAAGTAACTGACATTCCATTCATTATTAGTAATCGGGCACTTCCTAATTTGATCTTCTTGTACCGTCCAATAGCGCTCATTGAATAGAAAATAATAAGTAGGTATACGAGTTTTCTCTTCAATCAGTTGACAAAGCTCTCGTCCAGCTTTATTCAAAGGAGAGTTAATATCCTCTAATTGAGCTTGCATAAAACGCTCTGTTTCAAACTGACTCTTTAACCAAACAAGATAAATATTTTTATAATAACTTTCCCACATAGTAATGTTGTCGTAGCTTTGAGCATTACTATCGGTATATGGAATTTTATACAAGGGAATAGGTGTATCAGAGTCCCCACAAATCAAAGGTGAATACCAACCAAAGCGTAACAGGTAAAAACTCGATTTTTCAGGTAAGGCATAACGAGGCAATGGGTACTCAATATCCTCGCCAATATAGTTAAACACTAAACTAGTTTGACTATGATTTTCGATTTTTTGCCAAAAATTAATAGCATACTCATTGCTGTTTTTGCTTGAAATAGAGTCTTGCTCTGGGCAAGACACTCTCACTGTAAATTTATTATGCTCTTTAACAATTAAATGATCTCTAGGCACAACTTGTCTATTACTCTCTAACAGCGCTAGAAAAGTATAGAGATCATGCTCAATGCTATCGTAAGCAAAATTTTGATTATCAATAGTTATTTCAAAAACAAACATCACTAACAACTCCTTAATCTATTTTCTAAACACCTAACCCACCAACTCACTAGACATTCCTAAGTACTTGCACCACCATACACGCTCAAATTTTCAGAGGAGAGTTTTATGACCATTCAATCATTCCATCCCCCCGTACGAACATTAATGGGGCCTGGTCCTTCGGATGTGAGTCCAAGAGTACTAGGCGCCTTAGCACGCCCGACGTTGGGGCATTTAGACCCTGCTTTTGTGGGTATGATGGATGAGGTTAAAACCTTACTGCAATACGCTTTTCAAACCAAAAATGAACTCACTATGCCCATCTCTGCTCCCGGCTCAGCAGGCATGGAAGCCGTCTTTGTTAATCTCGTTGAACCGAGTGACAAAATTATTGTATGCCAAAACGGTGTATTTGGCGGGCGTATGAAAGAAAACGTCGAGCGTTGTGGCGCAACGGCTATCATGGTGCAAGATGATTGGGGCAAAGCAGTGGATATTGAAAAAGTCTTCAATACCTTCAAAGCCCACCCTGATGCAAAAGCCCTCGCCTTTGTCCATGCTGAAACGTCAACAGGGGCGCAATCTGACGCCAAAGTACTGTGTGATATTGCCCATGAGTATGGTGCTTTAGCCATTGTGGATGCCGTGACATCATTGGCAGGTACTCCTCTAAAAGTAGATGCATGGGGCATTGACGCTATTTACTCAGGCACTCAAAAATGCTTGTCTTGTGTGCCCGGTTTATCGCCCATTAGTTTTAGTGCTCGTGCAGTAGAAACGATTCAAAAACGTAAGACCAAAGTGCAAAGCTGGTTTTTAGATATGAATCTCATCATGGCGTATTGGGGTGGCGGTACTAAACGTGCTTATCATCACACTGCACCTGTCAATACGTTGTATGGACTACACGAATCACTAGTCATGCTTCAAGAGGAAGGCTTAGAAAACTCATGGGAACGTCATGCGCGTAATCATCAAGCTTTAAAAGCAGGGGTTGAAGCTTTAGGCTTAAAATTCTTAGTAGACGAAGCGCATCGCTTACCACAACTTAACTCCATTACCATTCCAGAAGGTGTGGATGATGCAACAGTACGGAGTATTTTACTCAAAGACTACAACTTGGAAATCGGTGCAGGTTTAGGCGCGTTGGCGGGTAAAGTGTGGCGTATTGGGTTAATGGGCTTTGCCAGCAACCCGACTAATGTGTTGTTCTGTTTGGGGGCACTGGATGCCGTACTCAAGCAACAAGGTGCAAAAATCGACAGTGGTGCAGCAGTAGCCGCAGCACTAGCGGCTTATGGTCAACACTAATCGTTAAGAATCGTGGCGCTCAGCTTGTGCTGCTTGAATTTCGGCATCGGTGAGCGCCTTGAGACGTTGCTTTTGGGTAGTTAGCCAGCTATCCACATAAGGCTTTATAAGCGGCAATAGCTTTAAAGTAATCACGGCGGCTATTCCCGGAATAATCACCAGTAACCCTAAAGCTACCCCCACCATAATGGTGTCTTCTGGCAAATAGGGATACCCTACTCCCACAATCATTAAGCTCAATAACCAACTCGTCACAATCCACAACGCCCACCCTACACTTAAAGGCACGCCCGCTTGTTGCCAACGATGAATAAAAGGTATTTGAGAATAGCCTTTTTCATCAACACCTAAGTTTTCTAATAATAATTTGTCAATTTTCCAAGGCTTAACTTGATTGACAATAATAGCTAACCACAGCATCGCAGCTAACAAGAGCAAACCTGTAAAAAAAATCGTCGGGAAAGTAAAGAGGAGATTTAGAAACGCATCCATAGGCTTGTACCCAAAACTTAATGAGTACACTTTAACGGTTTAGGTGCTTATTGACTAGTCAAAGGGAGTAGGAATTAATCGCTACTCCCTAAGGTCAGCAGGTCTACTAAGGTAAATTACCAATCACAACGTGATTAGTACTTTTAGTCGTATTGGCGGGATGTGTCAAAATATTGGCTAGTAACACATTCATGTCATTCATGGGGCCATTGAACAAAATATTGCCATCTAAGTTAAAATCTAATGGCGTGTTATAAGACTCCATTTTAAAGTTTTTATCACTGAAAGTATTTACCTTAGTGAGTAAGGTATTGTAGTCATTATTGCTACCTTCAACATTAATTTTCCTATCATAGTTGGCATCACCTGCCCACAAAAAGGCTTTACCGGCATTAATACTGCGAGAATTTGTACCCATTACAGTGGTGGTCGGTAAACCAAAGTCATACCAAGTAGCAACGGAGTTTTCCAACAAAATCGTAGAAGCACTCACTACACCCAGATGATTACGATGCTCGATAGCTAAGTAGTACACGCCTGCAGGAGCATTTTCTACTGTTAAACGATCACTACCCGTCACAGCATCGACAATATCACCATCACGTTGGATCAAGGCCGCTTTACGCCATAACAACGTAGCGGGAGCTGTGGAGCTACGTAACTCGACTAATACCCAATCCACAGGTGCATCTAACCCCTCGGTAATCATCAACGCTTGTGATGCTACTTCACTGCCATCATAGGTAAAAGGCGGCAAATTATAGGGTTGATTATAAGGAATTAAACCTTTAGTTCTTAGGCTATCACGCATTAACTGGGTATTTGAATCAAAGCCTCCTTGTAACCACGCGCGTAGCTGTAATTGTAGAACTAAACCACTCGTTAGTTTGACATTAATGACCTGATTATCACTAGCGCCATGCGGGTCAACCGTTTTAACCTGTACCACATAGACGTTGTTTTGATCAGCATCTCCTGGTGGAATAAACATATCACCCCACGGTGCTTGACCACCTCGTGAGGGTGGATATTTAAAGCTCAGAACCCCCGTCGCTGCATCAATAGTAAAGCTATTAGCATCAGCTCCGCCCATAATGCTATAAATCAGTACATCATTATTAGCATCTGTTGCTACTACTGTAGTGGCATGTGTACGCCCTTCAATAACAGAAATAGTCGCCTCATCGCCCCCACCATCACTAATAATTTGGGGTGGATCATTTTCAAAGACATCGTCCACAATGACGCTAATATCTTGTACATCCACACCACCCTGACCATCGACTACCGTCACTTGTACTTCATAAGTGTTATCGGTATTAGCATCAGTAGGATTTTCAAAATCAGGAGCAGTAATAAACGTTAAGGCGCCTGTACTAGGATCAACTGCAAACTTTGCAGCATCTACCCCACCTGAGATGGAATAAACTAATACATCATTATCCGCATCTGTAGCCGTCACAGTAGTAACGGCAACTGTATTCTCAGAAATATGTTTAGTCGCTTTATCACCCCCGCCATCGCTAGTAATAATGGGCGCACTATTATTATGACAATCAATAGGATCACCATAATTACCTAAGTAGTTATTAGCTGTTGCGGGACCCCAACCTAAATTAGTAAATTGGTTAGCTGGACGACTATTAACTGAATTGGGCATTTTGGCAAAGGGGTCGATATTCTCCATCACATCGACTAAACCCGTACATTGATTGGGATTAACAAAGTTAAACATCTCAATCTCAACACCTGCTTGCCAATTAAAACTTTGGTGACCATACGGAGAAAACGTAAAGGATAAATAATCTATCGCCGTATTTTCAGTCGGAGCATTGACTCGTGAGCTTTGTGCCCATACTACATCGCCAAACGTTGATTTTAAGTCATTAACTATAAACTGATTAGCGCCTGCTAATGAGGGAACTGTAAGTGTAATTTGCCCTGTTAAGTTATAGTTTAAATTTGCATCAGGATCGCGGGTAGGACGCATATAAACATGGTAACGCCCATCACTTAAAGAGCGGCGCACAGTATATTCAAGTACTTTATACAACGTCGACTTGACCACTTTGATCGTTAAAATCTGCTCATCGATACCACCATAACCATCGGCTGCTCGTACTATAATTAAGTACTCATTATTTTTGTCCGCATCTTTAGGTTCTTCAAAAACAGGAGTCGTACTAAAACTTAAGCGGCCAGTGTTGGGATTAATTAAAAATAGATCAGCATCCACACCACCGACAATAGAGTAAGTCAACGTATCATTATCGGCGTCCGTAGCCGTCACAGTCGTTACCCCATTTTGCTGGTCATAAGTTGTAATTTCTGCTGTATCACCCCCACCATTACTAGTAATGACTGGTGGACGATTCGTATTACAATCTACTGGATCACCATAGTTACCCAAATAGTTATTAGAGCTCATAGGCCCCCAACCCAGATTAGTAAATTGGTTGGCGGGTTGGCTGTTGACGGAGTTAGGGATATTGGTAAAGGGATCGTCATTCTCCATGACATCGACTACCCCTTGACAGCTTGCACTATTATCGAAACTAAATACTTCTATTTCAGTGTTTTTCTTCCATTTATAATCCTGAGTTCCATAAGGATTAAAAGTAAAAGACAAATAATCAACATTAGCACTTTCAATGGGGGCGTCAGCACGAGAGCTTAGTGCCCACACTACGTTGGGAATATGTGTGGTTAAATTGGTGATTGTAAATTTTTTACCCCCCATCCCATGTGGAACCATGAGAGTCAGTTGACCTGTTAGGCTATGATCCATTCCCGCCGCCGGATCCATCGTTGGACGCATATAAACATGATAACGCCCATCTGGCATAGAGCGACGTATTGTGTATTCGAGTACTTTATAAAGATTAGACTTGACTACAGTAATCGCTAAATCTTGGATATCAGTGCCGCCCTGTCCATCACTAACGTGAACCTGCACTTGGTAAATATTATCGCCATTAGCATCTAAAGGGTGGTTAACATAAGGCGTATTAATAAAACTCAACATGCCTGTCACGGGGTGAATCATAAACTGATCTTTATCAACGCCCCCACTAATACTAAAACTGAGCGTATCATTATCCGAGTCAGTTGCCGTTACAGTGGTCACGAATGACTGATTCTCCGGAGTTGAAATAGCAGCACTACTCCCTCCACCATTACTAGTAATTACCGGATTATTATTCACACCACAACTTACGGATGAACTGTAATTACCTAAATAGTTGTTAGTACTGAAAGACCCCCAACCTAAGTTAGTAAATTGATTCGCAGGGTTAGTACCTACAGAGTTAGGGCGTAAAGCGAAAGACTCATTATTATCCAATAACGTCACTGAGCCAGCACAGGTATTAGGATTAGCAAAATTAAATACTTCTAACTCTACACCGGATTGGAAATTAAAATTTGCACTGCCTGTGGGGGTAAAGGTAAACGATAAGAAATCTACTTGATTATTTTCAACGGGAGCATTGATCCGAGAGGTTACTGCCCAAATCACACTGGGGATATTAGATTGTAAATCATTGATCTGAAATTGATTAGCGCCCGTACCCGTAGGTACTTTAATCGTTACCTGACCTGTTAGACTGGCGTTTGTGCCACTGAGTGCTGTATTGGGGCGCATATAGACATGATAGCGCCCATCAACGCTACGCTTTAGCCCATATTCCAGTACTTGGCTCGCAGCAAGTGCACTATTAGCCATCACTATAGCCTGAACTACCCAGACCAGAGCCATCACTAAAGTACTGGGTATTAGTTGTGAGATGCCCTTCCATCCGCTACGCAAGAACGTCAGGGGCAGCAAGCTACAGGGCTTATCTCCCGACTGAAACACAGGCATTGTGGTTCTCCTAAATTATTTTTATATATTTCTAATAACCAATTATGCAGGAGGTAAGGATTTTCAATACCTTATCTCAGGGCTTGCTAAGTACTAATAGCTTTATTATTAATTTCTGTTAGGCCAATAACCATTTTAAGAAACACCTAGTTTAAGCCTATACTACTAATATACACCGTATTTATAGTGATTCATAAGAATTACAGATAAAACAGCGTACACGTTTAAATAATAAGCTTAAAATAACCCTTCAAAAGGAATAATAGGTATTTCAGTGCCCTCCGCTACATCACCCCAATCTTTAGCTAAAACCATAAAGCAATTTGCCCTACTCATAGAGCGCAATACATGCGACTCTTGCACTCCTGTACTTTTGACCCACCATTGACCTTGCTCATCCTGATGACAAACTCCCCGTTGATAATCTTGACGTCCGGAGGCTTTTTTCAACGATGTTAAACATTTAGCTCGATACTCAATGACAGAGCGCACCGGATAATGACCTAGTTTTAATAAAGCCGGACGTACAAAAATGAGAAAAGTCGCCATCGTAGACACGGGATTACCCGGCAAACCAAAAAAGCTACAGGTTCCTACTTGCCCAAATGCCAATGGCTTGCCGGGCTTCATAGCAATCTTCCAAAAATTAATTCGCCCTAACTGCCCCAATAGCTGAGTAATGTAATCCGCCTCACCCACGGACACCCCACCCGTGGTAATTAAAACATCTGCCTGTTGAGCCGCAGTGGTAAAGGCTTGCTCTAAAGTACTGGGTTCATCTGCCACAATACCAAAATCTATGACCTCAACCCCTAAGCGTTGTAGCAAAGCCCGTAAGGTGTAGCGATTACTGTCGTGAATTTGTCCCTCCCCTAAAGGCGAGCCTATGGGGCGCAACTCATCACCTGTAGAAATAATAGCGACTTTAGGTTTGCGCCAGACGGTAATATGACCTAACCCTAATGAAGCGATTAAACCCATATCGGCTGCATTGAGTACTCGTCCTTGCTGTAGTACTTCAGAGCCTTGTGCTAAATCCTCGCCGGGGTGGCGAATATGTTTATTGGGTTTAATACGGCCAAAGTACTCAATCCTATCCTCGAAACGTTTCACCTCTTCTTGAATCAAAATCGTATCAGCACCTTCCGGTACTACGGCTCCTGTAGTGATGCGTACACATTCACCTTGACCGACGTCCCCCTGAAAAGGATGACCCGCTAGTGAGCGCCCGATCACTGTTAATTGATTTAAACCTGCGGTGAGTGAGCTGCTGTGTAATGCATAACCATCCATAGCAGAATTGCGATGCGGAGGAACATTAAACGGAGCGGTAATAGTTTGTGCCAATACTCGCCCTAAAGCGTGTTCTAATAAAACGGTTTCAGTCTGAGTAATGGGTTGTATAGCCGTTAAAATACGTTCTTGAGCTTGCTCAACCGTCAAAGTACTAGGGGGTAATACATCACATACTGAAGGGATAGCCATGAAATACTCTACATTGATTAAAACTGGAGGAGTACTTTAGCTTATAAGCGCTGACCTTCCACTCGCAAGGTATGAAATCAAATCAGCATAAAAAAAGGGCAGATTCCCCGGTGAAAGAATCTACCCTAAAACTAACATTCAATTCATAACGAATGAATGTAAGGGATGGAGTAAAGATGACTCATTCATCTTTAACAGCAAGCAATCTATTAACGTAATTGGCGGTTTAATAGTAAGGATTAGGGCGAGGTACGGTATAAGCACGAATATTATTAGACGCTTTATCTAATAAAGCATTTAAGTAAGATACTTCTCGACGACTTAAACGCATATCAGCTTTCATAGAGGCTTCAATACGATGAATATCACCTTGCTCATTCTTTAAAATTAAATAGCCATCATAATCCAAGCGCCCTTCGCGATAGGCACTTTCAATACGACTCGCTTGTTGGTGTTGGCGCTCATCAATGCGGCGACTGTGCATAGGAAACTCGCGGCGCTCCAGCTCGTAATCCCCTGAATAACGTTCAGGACGTTCGGGGCGGTAAGGGCGCTCTGGACGATAATCATAGCGGGGCGGGCGCACAGGATAAGCAGGCTCAATGGTCACCGAACTGATTTCACCATTAATACGGTCTACTTCACTACCCGCTGGCTCGCCCCATGCATACGCTGAAGTACTCAAAGCCGCAGCAGAAACTAGGGACGCCAATAGTAATGTTTTTAGGGTTGTCATTGGGGGTACTCCTTACAATAGGCTCTTTTGTGTTCAACACTGAGAGCTAAAACCACTCATTTCACCTCAAAATCAGTGGCTAGTTACTAGATTTGACGCAATTAATATAAATTAGTTGACGCTAAACAACGTATTAAGGGGAGTAGAATCTCCCCCTCGATTAGCACACAAAGGATTGGAGCAAAGGGAAAATAATAAGTTCCCAGCAAGTCAATAATTCTAGATAAACGTAATAGAGTACTGGTGGTTAATTTTTAAGTTTTGGGTTGTAATTTAGCCTTGAGAAACTCTTGAAATAATACCCATGACTTTTTATCTGCATCTTCGCGGTAACGCTCAGAACCAAAAACAGTAAAGGCATGGGGGGCACCACTATAAGTAATCATTTCATGTTTGATACCTGTTTTTTCCAGCTCTTTAGCTAAGGTTGCAAACTCATCCATACTCACCGACTCATCTGCCGAGCCGTGCACCACTAAAATCTCAGACTTAGTACTGTTATAATCTTGCCCTTCAGGAGTCGCCAAACCGCCGTGGAAAGACGCAAAGCCTTTTAAATCTGCTCCCGAACGTGCCAGCTCTAATGTTGCAGAGCCACCAAAACAGTAGCCCATCGCCACTGCATTACTCAGATTTCCCCCTTGAGCCTTAGCAGCTTCCATAGCACCTTGCATCAAAGCCCGCATTTTGGGTCGATCTTTGTAAAGCTCTCCGGTCAAACGCTTACGCTCATCCATCTCTTTAGGGCGCACACCTTTACCAAATAAATCTAACGCAAAGACGTTATAACCCAGCGCTGCCAACATATCGGAGCGCTTGACTTCATAATCGGTCAGACCATCCCAATCATGAATTAATACTACTAGAGGGGCTTGATCAGAGGCTTTAGCATAATAGCCCTCATAATTTTGACCATTCACTTGATAAGTCACGGCACTTCCCGCTGCATAGATGGAAGTACTCGCTATTACGCTTAATCCTACTATCAGACTTTGCATGGCTTTCATGACTGGAACTCCTAGTGAATATAGAGTTCTGACCTTAAAACAAGTACTTAAACTATACAAAAAACAAGGCTCTTTATAAGGCTATCCGTTAATTACTGTGTACTTTAAACAACAATTATTAACCTTATATCAACCTCATTCACTGCCCTCGGCATAAACTCTCACACGGTATGCCATTATGATCGGAGTCTAGGCGCTTTAGATCGCAATCATTCAAATAACGCTTAGCCTCCTCGCAGGAGCTCATTTCAGAGCATGTTTTCTTATCACAACCTGCTCCCCACCAACCAAACCAAAACGATTTTTTGACTTCTGGGGGTGGCGCTTTACCCGCCTCTTTAGCCGCATCATCATGACGGTAAAGCCATGGTGGGATAGGATTTTTATCTTGCCACACCCCCAATTTAGAACGTTGGGCACGTTCTTGTGCAGCGAAATAATCCTGATCGCGAGCATATTGGGTATAAACCCACGCTAGCCCCTTTTCGACCTGCTCACGATTAATATCTAACCCATTGAGGAGTACTTTGCCAGCCGTACGCCCATATTTATCGGTGGTTTCCACCTCAATCTTAATACTTTGCCGCATTAAACGCTTTGCCAACGCTTGTTTGGAAACCTCACCAAAGGCTTGGCGCTTTTCAGGGGCATCAATTTGCGCTAAACGTACTCTGACTTCTTGATAATTAAAGGTTAAAACCGTAATCGTATCACCATCTTGCACCCCCACCACTGTTCCAGCAATCACCTGAGGCACTGCCCCAGTACTTGAGGTACTGAATAAAAGCATTAACCCCAACCCATACTTTATTTTAATTAATAATGCCATTCATGACCCCAAGCTAATATAAACGTGAAAAAAGGTCTTATTGTACGTTACCATATTGCCCTTTCGCATTCTGCGCCGCTAAGCTGTTCAATTTGTAGATTCTAAATGACTAAACAACATACACCTTTTGCTAATTTTTTATTATTAAGTGCCGCTATTATTTGGGGCTTTGGCTTTGTCGCCCAACGCTTAGGAATGGAACACTTAGACCCTTATGGCTTTAATGGTTTACGCTTCTTACTAGGCTCATTATCTTTACTTCCTCTGATTTATTGGTTTAGAAAAACGGCTCCTGTCCACTTTTCTAAAGCATTATTATGGGGTGGTATAGGATTAGGTAGTTTGTTATTTATTGCAGCTTCATTACAACAAGTGGGCTTACAATATACGACGGTGGCAAATGCGGGATTTATTACTGGGTTTTATTTAATTTTAGTCCCCATTATTGGCATAGTACTTAAACATAAAACCAATCTAAATACATGGTTTGGTGCTATATTGACGTTGGTGGGTTTATATTTTCTGAGTGTTAAGGCCGACTTCACTATGGGGTATGGTGATTTATTAAATCTAATTGGTGCTTTATTTTGGGCGATACATTTACTCACTATCGACTATTTATCAACGCGAGTAAATCCTATTCAATTAGCTAGTATGCAATTTTTTGTTTGTGGAGTACTCAGTCTTATAGTAGCTCTGGTGATAGAGCACCCAACGCTGGAGCAAATTCAACTGGCATGGCAGCCTATCGTTTATTCTGGCTTATTATCGGTGGGATTAGCCTATACACTACAAGTCATTGCACAACGCCATGCTCACCCTTCTCATGCCGCTATTATTTTAAGTCTAGAGGCTGTATTTGCCGCAGTGGGAGGAGTGTTGTTCTTAAATGAAAGTTTGGACGGTCGCGCCTTATTAGGCTGTGGATTAATGCTGGTAGGCATGTTGATCTCCCAAATCCAATGGCCTAAGTCTCCTTCTATTGCTACGAAATAAAATAGATAAGCAGAGTACTTTATCCTTAGTACTCTGACTCAAACTAAGCCGCTAAACCTAATTCTCGCAAACGTTCTTGCAAATAACTTTGGGCAGTATAGCGAGGAGATAACACGACCTCAGGACGTGGATGTAAAAATAAGGGCAATGAAATCCGTGATTTATTTTTATCTTGGCTAGGTGGGTTAACTACCCGATGCGTCGTTGAAGGGAAATATCCGCCCGACGCTTCTTGTAACATATCACCAATATTCACCACTAAAAATCCCGCATCATAAGGCACATCTAACCATTGGTTTTCTTTAGTCAGTACTTGCAAACCGGGCTCATTAGCAGAGGGTAAAATTGTTAATAAGTTAATATCTTCATGAGCGGCTGCCCGAATAGCATTCGGTGCTTCATTACCTTTCAAAGGCGGATAATGTAGTACTCGTAATAAAGTCTGATCACTGCCTGCAATCATAGAGGATAATGGTTGAGAATATAGCGCCGCTATTTCGGGGGGTGAATAGTCTTCAACCCAACTTAGTAATTCTTCAGCTAATTGATTCGCTTGTTGACGGTATTGGACTAAAGTTTCTTGGTACTGAGGAGGGCATTTTCCCCACGGAT
>JBDKGX010000066.1:0-13234 GCA_039797965.1 Pseudomonadota bacterium | reverse complement strand
ACGATTCAGAGGGTGAGCCTATTACTTTTTATATTAGTGACAAGATAATAGGTATTTCTCCTGCACAGCAATCTATACATGTTTTTGATTTTGAGTCTACATCTATTGAAATAAAGTATAATAAGGCAGCAAGATTAGCTCAATTGCTGCAAACTTTAGATGCTAATAATAATACGGCAGATGGAATTCAACTTACTCCAGAACTCAAGGAAAAATTTAAAGCGGCTAATAACATTGAATTTATAGTGGGCGATTCTGAATGGGAGCGTCAGATGCTTTTATATGGGCAGATAGCTAATAATCCACCCGTATCTCTAACTGTCGCTTATGATCATGCTAGCAAAAATTTAGCTGATAAGTGTTCAATACCTGTAAAAAATTATTATTTAACTGATGGAGTATTTAATTCTAGTAAATTAACTTGCCTTCAGCGAGTAAAACTAGAGTTATTTTTGAATGAGACTTCAAAGGATTTAATGAGTTACGAAAACGATCTCTGGTCTGATGAGTATATAGCAAACGGTGAAAAAATAGCTGATGAAACCATAAAGCAAGCACTCAAAAAAAATATAGCCAAACCAATTTTTGATGCTTACAAAAGTTTTTATAAAGGATATATGCTTACAAAGGACGAGAATACAATAGATATTGCAGTTAGGGCGGAAAGGTATATTTTTGCTATGAGTTTGTCTAAGGTAATATTAAACGGTATGTATAGTTTTTGTGATTCAAGATGCATGGCTAATGGCACTATCTATGAGGGCACTTCAATTATTATTGATACTATTAAATCCAGTTCTGCATGCATGAATTATGAGCTAGATCAATGTGGAGAAATCCTTATAAAAATAATAGAGTCTAATGAATTTGGTAATAAATTTTTTGGTAAAAGTATAAGCCATGATGATGCTAAGATTTTTGTAAATAGCATAACTCCAGCATTGAAAGTATTTTCTGATATGAAAGATGTAAATACTAAAAATGGAATGTTGAATTTTGCGGGAGATAGTATTGAGGTATTGGTTAAATATGCTAGTGGTTCCTATTTTAGATCAGATGAGCAAAGTTTGCTAGCTAGAAAAAGCTATTTATTAAATGGTATTGATTTACTTGCAGAGACAAGTAATGCTTTAATTACTTGTGGGACTGGTATTATAAATGTATCAAATTCTATTGATTGCCATGAAAAAGTATTTAATCTTTTATACGAAAGACTAATAGTCGAAGGGGTTACAGTTGCTTTTGCTATAAATACAGTAGCAGATTTAAAGTCAGAGGCATCTAAATATAGGCTGTCACGTTTGTATATAGAGGAGTTACTTAGCAAAAAGAGCATTTTTGAGCTATATAAAGAGTATTCTATTGACTATACTTCTTTAGAAGAGGATTCTCAAATACTTGCACAAAAAAAATTAGTAAATGCTATTGCTATAAAATATAATATAGATACTCCTATTAGTGCAGTAGTTATGCCGCAGCCATTTTTCTACCCTATGCCTTATACATATTCGAATAATGTATATTATAGTAATGATTACTTTATTAATGATGTAATTAATATAGTAAACTTAAGAGTTAGACTTATAAATGTACAAGCAGAAAACTATATTGAAGGAAAATCCAATATATGCGCATTAGTAGAACTAGATGATATAAAGAAGGATAATATTATTGCTAAGTATGGCTATATAGAAGGTAAATCTTCTTACACATCCAACCTTTTAAGCGGTAGCCCTGATGGATATATTTTTAGTTGGGGTGATGGTTCAGAGTTAGTTTATTCTGATATTCCAGCAGCACAACATCAATATATGAGCAAAGGCTATTTTAATTTAGTAATCACCCCTTACTTTGTGTATAACAATAAAATAGCTTGGTCATGTGACGGTAGGGCTAAGACATCTATTATCTCTATAACTTCACCATTAGTTGGTTTACGTGCTGCAAGAGGAGATAGTAGTGCAACTCTGGCTTGGAATTCTGCATTAGAAAATAATCCACTTTTTAAAGGATATGGTGTTTGTTATAGTCATAATTCTTTTAGCGAGGGTCTTATTTCAAAACTTAAATGTGAAAGCAATAAAGGAACTTGGATTAGCATTGAAAAAAATGATTATGAGTCTAGAGAAGATAAGCCCGATTTTACTAGTCTATCTTATAAAATAAAAAGTCTAAAAAATGATGTTAACTACCATATAGTGATAAGTGCAATAGATCGACTAGATAATACTATTTTTACTAGTAATCAAACGACTATTATACCATTAAGTGATAATACTACTCCTAAAAATGTAAAAATTTTTCTAGGAAAAAATAATGCCTTTTTAAAATGGGATACTGTGCCTAACGCAAAAAATTATACTTACTGTATAAGCAAGGTTACATGGTGTGATCCACAATCTTTAATAACTACAACTAACCATAATTTTGCTCTAGTGGATGGTTTGGAAAATAATATAGATTATTATTTTCAAGTTAGGTCTACTACTACACAAGATAGTGACTACAGCCTAGCAACTAAAATTTCATTTCTAGATACGCAGAATATAACCAATACGTTTAATATGGCTGTTGAAAATTTAGTATTTGCTTCAGACAATAATATGATTGTAAGCGGTAAAACAGAGCCTGGCGCTCAGGTTATGATTGTAGAGCCATCATTGGGTTCAATTATTATTGAATCAGATAAAATCACTGGTGTTTGGTCTACTATTTTAAAAATAGGAGGTTATGATAATATTATCATAGTTTCATGGACTGAAAGCAAAAATAGTCTATTAATATCAAGCCCTATCATCTATTTAAGTACAAAATTAGATGTAGTAACAATTAATTGGTTGAATTTAAAGCAGGAGGATTATCAAGTTTGCATCGCTCAGAAACCACTTCAGGTTGTATCAGGTTTCTATGGAAATAGTGATTGCGTGGTAGCAAATGGAGTTGAAATTCCTTGGAAAGCTTACCCTCTTTCAGCACCGTTAAAAATATCAGGTTTAAAAGCAGGTACTTATTACTTTGTTCTTATACTAAAGGGCAAAAATATTTTTAGTAATATGGCATCCATAGATGTGGCAGGCTTACTTCCAGAAGTGCCTACTATTACTAAAGCTGAAATCCAAGCTGACGGTCGTGTATTAGTAACTGGTGCGGGTACGAATAATTCAACTATTATTGTTACATGGCCTGATTTTACAACTACTACTACAAACACTAATTCAACGGGATTATGGTCAATTACTTCTAGTGCAACTAGTTATTCAGCAGGGAGTACTATTAGAGCTAAAGCTACACTGGGTAACTCTGAAAGTGGAGATGCTGTGACTAGTTTAACACAGGTAACAGTAAATCTTTCTCAATCCTGCCCTACAAAAGTTACAAGTATTCTATTTAAAGAATCGTTTAATGGTAATGCCTCTGGATCAAGTAACTTAGATAAAGTTATTGATAGCTCGAAATGGAATGTGAAAAATCCAAACTCCAGTATTTGGAGATTGGAAAATGGTTCCTTATCATTAGCGCAGGGATATATGGATTCTTATGGAGGTATGGGGCCTATGGGTATTCCTAGCTTTCCGTATATTTATACAAAAACTAATCCATTTCCAAATGCTGGCAATTTTTCATTTTATTGTAAGGCAAGTTATTCAGATTCTAAAGGAGGAAATAGTGCTTGTATGGCACTACAATTCTTAACTAATGAATTAGAGGTAGGTAGTAATGTAGGTTTATGGGGTAAAGGGACTCATTACAGTAGCCCTGCATTTTTCCAATTATTTTCGAAAGGTAATTACCTGACTGATCCTTATTTTACTGACTATAACCCTTCATTTGACTCAGCCGCTTTATGGAGAGATCAGGTAGCAGCAGATGGAGTGGCACATGAGTTTGAGGTATGCTTTATTAATAATGAGGTATGGGCTTATAAGGATGGGAGTAAAGTAGCACAATCTCTATTACCATCTGACTGGAGTAGACCTAATGCTATTATGTTAGGAAGTATATTTGAACAAATGGGGCTTTGGTCATCTTTTAGTACAGATGAGATTGAGGTTAGACAATTGGATAATACTCTTGTAACTCCTCCATTAGAGACTACAGGTTGGATTCAAAACCCTGCTAATGGGCATTACTATAAAGCGCTTGAAAATTGTGGGAACTGGGAGCAATGCGAAACATCGGCACAATTGTTAGGTGCCCATCTTGTAATGACTGAAGACCCAGAAGAAAGTACATGGGTTCTTAATACATTTGGACGAGGAATAGGAGGTAGTTCTTCTTTCTTTATTGGGCTAACAGATAAGAGACAGCAAGATAATGATTGGCGTTGGATTAGCGGGGAAGTGCCAGCGCATCCTGCAATCGTGGACTATGGTGCGCCGTGGTTAGTTGGACAAGTTGATTATGGATTTATGGACTGGGAATGGGGATATTGGTCGTTTACCTCTGCCGCTAATGAGAGCCATATTGCTAAGGCTGTGATTGAGCGTACTAACTCACCTAGTGAACCAAACATTATGGCAAATCCATTTACTGTCCAAGCAAATGACCCAGTGGGTAAACTATTTACAGTTCCTACTAGCAACACGCAGTGTGTGTTCAATGCAACGGGGACATGGCGTGTTGGAAATGAACCAATAGACTTTGATGCAAATGGTCTTGAGGCTTGGTCTACACCAAGCAAAACATTGCAATCTGCACCACTAATGGCCTTACTTACCAAACGTAGCAACGGTCAGCTGGAGTTTGTAGGTGCCTCGCGGCAGATGAGTGTAAATGGTGGTGAACCGCTGCGGTTTTTGGCAAATGATGCAGTTGATACGTTTTACAATAATACAGGCTCACTTTCAGTAAGTTGGACTTGTCAATAAACTAACCTGAACAAAGTACTTGGTTTTAACTAACCAAGTACTTTGATGTGTTGTAATAAATCAAGCTCGTTTCCAAGTCGTTACACCCGCTTTATCTTCCAGTAATATCCCCTGCGATTTTAATTCATCACGGATGCGATCAGACTCTGCCCATTGTTTATTAGCACGAGCGTCATTACGTTGCTGAATGAAGACTTCAATGGCGGCGTCATCTAAGCCACCTTTATTCTCACCTTTAAACCAACTTTCAGCATCGCTAGTTAATAACCCTAAAATGCCTGCCAGTTGTTTTAATAGCGCGGCGTGCTGATTGGCAGCAGTTAAATCGTCATTACGCAGGCGATTAATTTCTTTGGCTAAATCAAATAGTACTTCAATCGCTTCTGAGGTATTAAAATCATCCTGCATAGCTGCATGGAAACGTTGCTCATAAGTACTGTCTTTTAAAGGAGTACTTAAATCTAAATCACGTAATGCTGTATAAAAACGAGTTAAAACATTACGGGCATAATCTAAAGTTTCAGTGCTGTAATTAACAGGGCTGCGATAATGACTATTTAGAATAAAGAAACGAATTTCTTCGGCTTTATAATGTTCAAGTACTTCACGAATCGTAAAGAAATTGCCTAATGACTTAGACATTTTCTCACCGTCGACGCGAATAAAGCCATTATGCATCCAATAATTCACGTACTGATGATCGTTACAGCCTTCGCTTTGAGCGATTTCATTTTCATGATGCGGGAATTGCAAATCGTGACCACCACCATGAATATCAAAGTGCCGTCCTAACAGTTTGCCCGACATGGCTGAACATTCGATATGCCAGCCCGGACGACCGTTACCCCAACGCGCTGCCCATGCAGGCTCTTGAGGTTTGGCGGCTTTCCACAGCACAAAGTCCAGCGGGTCATTTTTGACTTCATCAATTGCAATGCGCTCGCCAGCCCGCAAATCTTCTAATTTACGTCCTGACAACTTGCCGTAATTGGGAAATTCCGACACGTCATAGTACACATCCTGATTTTTACCCACATACGCCAAACCTTTATCCAGCAAGGTTTGAATCATGTCCTGCATGTCAGGCACGTACTCAGTGGCTTTGGGTTCAAGTGTCGGCGGGAGTACTTGCAAGGCGGCTTCATCTTCGTGCATTGCTTGGATAAAGCGTTCGGTGAGTTGCTGAATAGTTTCACCATTTTCATTCGCGCGATTTATAATTTTATCGTCAATATCGGTAATGTTACGCACATAAGTAACGTCATAGCCCAACGCTTTTAAATAGCGATAGACCATATCAAACACTACCATGACCCGCGCATGTCCCAGATGACAATAGTCGTATACCGTCATACCGCACACATACATGCGTACCTTACCAGACTCAATAGGGGTAAAGACTTGTTTTTGACGAGTTAAACTATTGTAAATCTGTAACATGATTCAGTTCTTTTGCTCTTAAAAATTAATCAACTAATTTGCTTAGAATACTAGCGCCATTGCTAATAGTTTTGTGTACTGGGCAGCGATCCGCAATTTCTAATAAACGCTCACGTTGTTCTGCATCTAAGCTGCCTACTAATTTAATATCGCGTTCAAACACGCTATTTTTTTGAGTATCGCGGCTATGACGTAACGTAATTTGGGCATCTTGTAAGTCCCAACCTTTACGCTCGGCGTACATACGAATCGTCATTGCTGTGCAGGCACCTAGTGCCGCTTTGAGCAGTTCATAAGGGGCAACGCCTAAGTCCTCACCGCCCAAGGGTACAGGTTCATCCGCCACCAATTGATGATGACCTGCTTTAATATCACAGGTATAACCCGTTGTATTACGCAAATTTACCACAACAGCGTGGGGGTCTTTACTCGGCATAGTGTGTGCTCCTTACAAAATCTAGCCTGCATGGTAACCAAAAGGACGATAGTGCGCCACCCACTTAGGGTGCTTAAAGACTAGTTAGTGAGAGTAGAGGATGGGATAACCATGATTTTTACTATCAGGGGAGTAAAATCATAAAAATTAAAAGGTTTTAAGTCGTGTGTTATGGTAGTGAATTACTTTTAAGATGATAGGCTTACACTAATTGCCTTTCGTTTTTATGATGGCGTTTAGGGAAAATACCTATTAATTCAATGACATTAATGTATTTTGTGGCAAAAGCTACTCAATTTCCCTTATATCATTTATTTCACAGAGCTTAACCGTGTGTAATGGAGCCTTAACCCCCCTTCATTGCATCATGCCCCATTATTCATTAGGAGTGTTTAAAATGCAGAGATTAGCTCTATTGACCGCTTTAACTGTGCTAACGGCTAGTACTTTCTTTAATCCAGTATTGGCAGAAAATAAACCCGTAGTAGTGGCGTCAAAAATCGATACCGAAGGCGCATTATTAGGCAATATGATCGTGCTCACCTTAGAAGCCAATGGCATCAAAACCCAAGACAAACTATCGCTAGGCGGTACGCCCATCGTGCGTAAAGCCTTAATCGGGGGTGAAATTGATATTTACCCTGAATACACCGGCAATGGCGCGTTTATGTTTGAAGCTGAAAAAGATGCACCCGACTGGAAAGACCTGCAACAAGGTTGGAATAAGGTCAAAAAATTAGATTACGACGCGAATAAGTTGGTCTGGCTACCCGCTGCTAATGCTAATAATACTTATGCGTTAGCCGTGCGCTCGGATGTGGCAACGCCTAATCATCTGAAAACGATGACGGATTTTGGTCAGTGGGTAACAGGGGGCGGCAATAGTAAACTGATTGCTTCGCAAGAGTTTGTGAATTTTGCGGGTGGCTTACCTGCCTTTGAAAGTACTTATAGTTTTAAATTTAAACCAGAGCAAATGGTGATTGTATCCGGTGGTGATACTGCGAACACGATTAAAGCCGCCGCGGATCAAACTAATGGTGTCAATACAGCAATGGTATACGGCACGGATGGCGCAATTGAACCAGCAGGTTTAGTGGTCATGGAAGACGATAAAAATACCCAAGTGGTTTATGCCCCCGCCCCTGTGGTGCGTGAAGAAGTACTTAAAACCTATCCTGATATGGTTAAAGTACTCACTCCCGTGTTTGAATCATTAGATGCACCAACCTTGCGGGGTTTAAATGCACGTATTCAGGTCGAGGGCGAGTTAGCTAAGGATGTGGCAGCTAGTTATCTGAAGGATAAAGGTTTTATTAAGTAATCATGATGTTTGACATTTGACCTCAGTACTAATGAGGTCAAGTACTTGTTTATGATGTCTTTTTACGTGTCATTGGACTGTGCTTAGTGATTAGATGGTCTTCCTTCCGCTTAGATCGAGTGTCCCTATTATTAGTCTTGATAGCAGGGCTGAGTGTCGTTTATGCAGCCTTTGTGACTATTAAGCCGAATCGTATTGCTAAAGGTGAGAGTAAGTACTTAGTTGAGCTACTGGATCAACCGAGTACGTGGGTATTGTTAGGTTGTTTAGTAGTCTGGGCGGTCGTGCATTTGCTATCGACGCGAGTACGGTGGCGTTTACTGAGTGCTAATGTAGCGTTATGGGTGTTATTGATCAGTATAGGTGTGATTGCTACTACATTTGCAACTAAGCCCATCGTGCGTGTTACTCCCTCCAGTGCCTTCTGGTTGTTATTCGGTGTGTTGAGTTTATCAATCACGGATAGCTGGGTGCGTTTGAAGCTTAAGCCTTGGTATCGCTTAGTGGTATTGGGGTTTTATTTGCTGGTGGGTGGGGGAGTGTTGTGGTCAGGGGTATTGGATGATTTGGCTATTATGCGCGAGTTTTATGCGCGGGAAGCTAAGTTTTGGCAAGAAGCTTTGCGCCATTTACAACTGACTTTGGGTGCTTTGAGTGTAGCGTTATTAATCGGTTTACCTTTGGGGGTATGGAGCTTTCAAGTACCTGCTTTACGTCAGATAGTGTTACAAACCTTGAGTTTGGTGCAGACCATTCCGAGTATTGCATTGTTTGGTTTATTAATGGCACCACTAGGATGGTTAGCCGCCCAAAGTACGGGGGCGCAAGCATTGGGTATCAGTGGTATTGGTGCAGCTCCCGCGTTAGTAGCACTGGTGATTTATAATTTATTGCCCATTGTCGCTAATACAGTGATAGGGCTTGAGGGTGTAGCGCCTGCGGTGCGTGATGCGGCTAAAGGTATGGGATTAACGAGGGCGCAGCGCTTGTGGCAAGTGGATATTCCTTTAGCCTTTCCGGTGATTTTGACGGGAGTGCGGATTGTATTAGTACAGGGCATTGGCTTAGTGACGGTGGCGGCTTTAATTGGTGGCGGTGGGTTTGGGACATTTGTATTTCAAGGCTTAGGGCAAACATCTACCGATTTAGTGTTATTGGGAGCGCTGCCGATTGTAGGGTTAGCGTGGGTAGCCGCGGTCATACTGGACGCATTGGCTGAGAGTTTAACCGTTACGGAGCAAGCTGCATGAGTATGATTTCAATTCGTCAGGTGTCTAAGTGTTACGGTACTTTTGCCGCTGTTGATGATGTGTCGATGGAGATTGAACAAGGCACTATTACCGCTTTGGTGGGGACTTCGGGGTCGGGCAAATCAACGGTTTTACGCATGATTAATCGACTGACCGATATTAGTACGGGCACTATTGAGGTGAATGGGCGCGATATTATGAGCCAATCGCCGACAGCCTTGCGCCGCAGTATGGGTTATGTGATTCAGGGTAATGGCTTATTTCCACATCGTACTGTAGCGCAAAATATTGCAACCGTGCCGCAATTATTACAGTGGAGTACTCAGGCGATTACGCAGCGGGTGAATGAGTTATTAGAACTCTTTAACCTTGATCCTGCGGTGTATGCCCATAAGTTGCCGCATCAGTTATCCGGTGGACAACAACAACGGGTTGGGGTAGCGCGCGCCTTAGCCGCCAAGCCGCAAGTACTGTTGATGGATGAACCGTTTGGGGCATTAGACCCCGTGATTCGGCATAAAGCCCAAGTCGATTTATTAGCGGTACAACAGCAATGCGGGATTACCATTATGTTGGTAACGCATGATATGGAGGAGGCGTTTGCGTTAGGGCATAAGATTGCAGTTATGCACGCAGGTAAAGTACTGCAATACGGGACACCCGAGGATATTTTAGTACGCCCCGCGCATCCGTTTTGTACGCAACTCACGGGGACGACTGAGCGCTCACTAAAGCTCTTAGCGCTCATTAAAGCGCAAGACTATGTCACGCCTCAAACTTTAAATACCCCCTTAACCTTGCCTGCTGAGGCTACTTTGCGTGAAGTACTTGCTGAATTGACTTGGCAAGGTCAGCCAGCCGCCAATATTGCGAATAGTGCGGGGCAGGTGCTGGGGTCTTTAACTTTGCAACAAATTTTAAGAGCAGGGCAGGCGCGATGAAGGTTGCCTTGACTCATTGGGCGTGGTTAGTGCGAGGAGGCGTGTTAGTACTATTTTTCGCATTAGTTTTTAAGCCAGAATGGTTTATTACACTATTTGCCCCCTTAGCTCCGCAAGGTGCGCCTATTATTTATAACCAAGGCAGTTTGGCGGCATTAACCTTACAACATTTAGAGCTAGTACTAGGGTCATTAACCATGAGCCTAATACTGGGCGTGAGTGCGGGAGTCTTGGTGACACGAGCTAGTGGAGCTGATTTTTTACCTTTGTCGCGCTCGATTGCACATATGGGGCAAACATTTCCGCCGGTTGCTGTGTTGGCTTTAGCCGTTTCGGCGGTAGGGTTTGGTACTTATCCTACTTTGATTGCACTGACTTTGTATGGCTTATTACCGATTTTTGAAAATACGGTAACGGGTCTAAAAAATGTCCCTAATAGTGTATTAGAAGCCGCTGACGGTATGGGTATGTCACCCTTACAACGCTTAGGGCGTATTGAGTTGCCCTTAGCTTTACCACTCATTGTTGAGGGGATTAAAGTGGCTACGGTGATTAATATTGGTACAGCAACGATTGGCTCTACGGTGGCGGCTAAGTGTTTAGGTGAAGTGATTATTGCGGGATTATTGGCGAATAATATGGCGTTTGTGTTGCAAGGAGGTTTGATCGTGGGGTTAATGGCGGTATTGATTTATGATGCGCTGGGCTTAGCCCAACACAAACTAACTCAGCAACAAGTGCAATAAAGTGGCAATAAGGCTTAATAGCCATTGATCAGTAGATGGGCTATGATGCGCACCGAATAACAATCCATCAATAACGAAGGGGGCTAGCATGAAACGTTTTATGAATTATGTTTTCGCAACAGTCATCGCATTAGTGGGCATGGGGTCTGCTCATGCGGAGGACGCGAAACCTGCAACCGGAGGCACTATGTCTACAAATCCTAAAGTTTTATTAGAAACTAGCAAAGGCAATATCACGATTGAATTGGATGCTAAAAATGCACCGATTAGTACCGCAAACTTTTTAGGCTATGTGAATGATGGCTTTTATAATGGTTTAGTATTCCATCGCGTTATTCCAAGCTTCATGATTCAAGGCGGTGGTATGACTGCTGAGATGAAAGAAAAAGCTACTAAAGCACCGATTAAAAATGAAGCGAATAATGGCTTGAAAAATATGCGCGGTACTTTAGCAATGGCGCGTACTAGCATTCCTCATTCTGCGTCGTCTCAGTTTTTTATTAATACTAAAGACAATGATTTCCTAAACTTCCGTTCAGAAACGCCACAAGGTTGGGGTTATGCTGTATTTGGTAAAGTGACCGAAGGGATGGATATCGTCGATGCGATTGAAAAAGTAAAAACAGGTTCAAAAGGTCATCATGGTGATGTACCTGTAGAGCCCGTAACTATTATTAAAGCCACTGAAATTAAAGAATAATAGTTAGTTCAGTAGTACTTTAGTAAACGGCTCCTAAAAGGAGCCGTTTTTATTGGTGAACCCCAAAGGATTAATCATGAATAGTATTCAAATCGGTCAGCGTATATTAACGCCCTCTAAAGTGGTGTGTATTGGACGCAATTATGTCGATCATATTGCTGAGCTTAATAATGAAGTACCGGATGAGATGGTCGTGTTTATTAAACCCAATTCAGCCATTACGAGTACTTTAAAAGCTGTTCAACAAGAACCCATTCATTACGAAGGTGAGTTGTGTTTCGTCTATGAAAAGGGGCGCTTTAGTGCAGTGGGGATTGGGCTTGATTTAACTAAGCGGGGTTTACAAAATAAACTTAAAGCTAAAGGCTTACCGTGGGAACGGGCTAAAGCATTTGATGGTGCAGCACTATTTAGTCATTTTATCGAAATTGCGGATAGTGGTATCGCGCATTTAACCTTTGAACTAAAGATTAATGATCAGATTACTCAGCAGGGTAATATTGAATTAATGATCTACAAGCCTGATATTATTTTAAAAGAGCTAAGTACTTTTATTAGTTTACAGGACGGTGATATTGTGATGACGGGAACGCCAAAAGGTGTAGGAGAAATTAAAGTAGGGAGTACTTTTAGTGGACAAGTACTTTTGAATAACCAATCGTTGGTGACTAAAGATTGGTTAGCTATCTAGAGTAATGGATTTGTTTGAAAAATCAAGGCTAGTCACTGTGGAGCTGCTAGCCTTGTAACAGGGAGGAGTATTTGAGAAATTAGTAATTATGAGTCACGGTTTAAGCCGTTTTAGGTAAAGATTTAGCTGAAAATGCTAGCATAATATAGCTAACACCAGCACTAATTAACTCAACAGCCATAAAGGTACCCAAGGTATAAACACTAGAGTTTGGCCAATTCATAAGAATGAGTACACCTAAAGTAATAGATAGAATCGCAGAGAATAAAACCCATCCCCATACACTTAAAGGTTTGAGTTTAAAGGCAACAATAGCACGGAAAATACCAGCTACTAGTAAAGCAACTCCTAACACCATTGTTAATGAAGCGGCACCACTAACAGGGTCAGTCAATAGAATATAACTAGCGATACCGTACAAAATACCTACGATAATAGTTAAGGCAACGCCTTTCCAATTATTAGCGGCGAAGGCGTAAAAAATTTGAGCTACTGCGGCAATGGAAAAAATAATACCAATATAATAAGTAGTGGCTAGAGTCATAGTACCGACCATGCCAATACCAATAAACCCTAAAATCAGTAATAAAATACCTAAAGCTAAAATCCACCCCCAGTTATTACGTAAATCTCCCATAAAGCCTTTGATCGAATTTAAACCATCTTCCAATGTAGTTGCCATAGCTATAACCTCACTATTGTTTCGGGATAAGTGGATTATAGAAGAGGCTAATAAAAAATATTGGCTTAATTAAAAAGTTGAGGTTTTTATTATTTTTAATCATTATCCCAATAAAAAATAATTTTATGTAAATTGATTTTTTATATGAAAAGCCAA
>JBDKGX010000065.1:0-13305 GCA_039797965.1 Pseudomonadota bacterium | reverse complement strand
TTACGGCGCTCAAATACAATAGTTTGTGTCTTAAATGCCGCCCCCGCTAAAGTGGGTTTACCTGTCTGATAATGATTAAGGTGTTGCCAATGCTCTTTAGTAAAGTACTCATGCACCTTCTGTACATCAGTTTCATCAGCCCGTAAATGTTGCCAAGTAGCGTTAAATAAACACTGATGAATACGAGGAATGCGACATTTACCTTTTCCTTCATACCACTGACACGCTCGCTTACGTTCACGATGGAAAAACTGGCTAAACTCCCTCTGCTGTAGTTCCGGTACTATGAGTCCCACAGCTATATTTTCACTCAGTACAGCCGTTTCAGAAGGTGTACTCATGTGAGTGGGTAAACGCACAAAAAAGAATAAATTACCGTAATCCACTAAAGGTTTGGAGGGTGAAATACCCGCCACTTGGAGTAAAGGAATATCACGATATTCTTGATAAGCCCGCTCTACCCAATCGTGAACCGGCTGCAATAATCGGATAGCACTTGGCTGTACTGGGAAAATCACATTATTAGGCTGATGACTCGCGGTGGGCACCCGCAACATTTTCACAATAGGCGTATCATTAAAACAGCTTAATACCCAATCCAGTACTTGCGGCTCTTTATTACGCAAGTGCTGTACTAATCGATGAACTCGTTGATACGAAGTTTTTAGCCCCGCACTCTCTTTCCCCTCCCAAAACCATGCCTCCGTATGATGGGCGGTTTGTGGATGGATACGCACCAAACTAATATTAAAACTGTAATGCGAATTACTAAAGGTAACCGTTTTTTGTTGCAACCAAGCGTGATTCACTTGTACTCGCTCTACTAAGCCTTGTAAGTACTGTTGCAATACCGCTTCATAACGAAAAGTGTGAAATAATACTAGCTGTTGCAAAGTACTCTGTGTGACATCGGGTAGTATAGGTGGAGTACGCAATAAAATAATACGTGTTCGGGCGGACTGGATTAATAATGCAATTAAATTAATAATTTTACGCGCTGCTACCTCGCCCCCACGATGTGAGACCCACAAACGTTTTAACTCATCCCCTAATTGCACAATATCTGCGTCAGTACAATCCAGTTCATTTTCAACCCGCTCATTTATGCCCATGACTCACTCCCATATGCTTATTTATATAGCACAACACTGTTAACTTTGACGTAACTATTTATTTTTTATCAGGGCAGATTGTTAAATTTTACAGAACAGTGTTTTGTGATCTAGGGGCTTATTATTAACTAAAAGTACTATTACACTAGGCACATTAACGCAATAAGGATAACAACAGATGAGTATTAAACCATTAGTCAAAATCATTCGTACTACTCGTGGGCATTGGGTAGGAGATGGTTTTCCGGTACGTAATCTACTGGCTTATAATAATGGCTTTGATGAACTACAAAGTCCTTTTTTATTACTCGACTACGCAGGACCTTATGAATTTCCGCCCACAAATAAAAAATTAGGCGTGGGTGAGCATCCACATCGGGGCTTTGAAACGGTCACTATTGTCTATGAGGGTGAAGTCAGCCATCGCGATTCCTCAGGGGCAGGCGGCACGATTGGCAAAGGCGATGTGCAATGGATGACCGCGGCGGCGGGCGTGGTACATGAAGAATTTCATAGCGAGCGTTTTGCTAAAACAGGCGGGCGCTTTGAAATGGTACAACTCTGGGTGAACCTGCCCACTAAAGACAAAATGAACGCTCCCAGTTATCAAGGCATCACCAGCCATCAAATTCCTGTAGTAACACTACCTGACGCGCAAGGTACTGTACGGGTTATCGCAGGTGAATTTGCTAATGCTAAAGGAGCGGCACACACTCATACCCCCATCAATATGTGGGATATGCAACTCAATAGCGGCGCTGATTTAAAGTTAAGTACTCAGGAGGGCTATTCCACAGTGGTACTAGTACTGGAGGGTCAAGTCGTCGCTAATCAACAAACCCCTATTCAAGCTGGTGAATTGGGCTTATTTAGTTTAGAAGGTACTAGCCTCCATTTAAGTACGACTACAGGTGCAAAAGTACTATTGCTCAGCGGTGAAACGATTAATGAACCTGTGGTGGGTCATGGTCCCTTTGTGATGAATACTCAGGCAGAAATCCACCAAGCCATGCGCGATTATCAACAAGGCAAAATGGGACATTTATAACCCATTATTGTTAAACATAACTAAGGACAAGATCCATGCAAACTTTAAAAGTACTCGGTATTAGCGGCAGTCTACGCAAAAAATCCACTAATACAGGGTTATTACGCTACGCCAAAGCGAATGCACCCGATGGCATGAGTGTTGAACTAGCCGATTTAAGCCAGATTCCGCTTTATAACCAAGATTTGACTGAAAAACCTGAAGCGGTACAAACGTTTCTACAACAATTAGAACAAGCGGATGCGTTGATATTAGCTTGTCCTGAGTATAACTACTCGATTGCTCCGGCTTTGAAAAATGCTTTAGATTGGGCATCGCGGGAAAAAGATAATTACCTATTAAACGGTAAAGCGGTCGCTATTATGGGTTCAGGTGGGGGTATGGGTACATCACGTGCACAATATCATTTGCGGCAGGTGTGTGTGTATTTGAATTTGCACCCACTGAATCGCCCTGAAGTATTTTGCAATGCGTTTGCGAATACGTTTGATGCTGATAGCCATCTCACGGATGAGCGTATTCAGGGGTTAATTAAAGATCAGATGACGGCTTTGAAAAATTGGGCTTTGCAATTAAAAAAGTGATCTGAACGCTTTTCGTACGTCCACCGCCCCTCATGACTCAGGGGCGGTCTGGACAACATGACCTATCTAACTCCATTTCGCTACTACCTGTAATAACGTCTCTCATGACTTATCCTTAACTCGATGAATAAAAAAGATGCAATATATAAGCCCTTACTAATGCATGCTAGTTCCACCATCAGTCGCATTGACACTACTAGACAGCAGCTACTAAAGCTTTTTAAGATGCAAGACTACTGTGCTATTGAGATCACAAAATGCTACCGAGCTACTACCACATCACTCACCTTCAAGCCTTAAAGCAGCGTGAAGCTAAGGCTTTTGCCAGCAACCATCCACAATCTAAAACACTAGCTGAACAGGCAAAAAGCTACCTGTATAATGGTGTGCCTATGCACTGGATGTCTGATTGGTCAACGCCTTTTCCCCTATTTGTCAGTGAGGCTCAAGGGGCTGAATTTTGGGATGTAGATGGCAAACGTTATGCTGATTTTTGTTTAGGTGATACTGGGTCAATGTTTGGGCACTCACCAACGCCTGTGACTAATGTGATCGCAAATACGGCTCATCAAGGCTATACCACCATGCTCCCCAGTGCCGCTGCTATTGCTGTGGGACGAGAACTGAGTACGCGCTTTGGTCTACCTTTTTGGCAAGTCGCCACCACCGCCACCGATGCAAATCGCTGGGCATTACGTTGGGCACGAGCGGTCACAGGACGTCAAACCCTTGTCGTATTTGATGGCTGTTATCACGGCACGGTGGATGAAACGATGGTGCGCCTACGTAAAGGTCAAACCGTACATCGCGAGGGTTTATTGGGGCAAGCCTTGGATTTGACTCAGCATGTACGGGTTGTTGAGTTTAATGATTTAGCGGCTTTGGCGTCGGTATTAAGTACTCATGAGGTTGCAGCGGTCTTGTGCGAGCCTGCTATGACTAATATTGGTATGGTGCTACCCGATGTGGGATTTCATACCGAACTACGTCGCTTGACACGCGAGGCGGGCACTTTATTAATTATTGACGAAACGCATACCATCTCAACAGGAGTGGGGGGCTATACTAAAACGTTTGATTTAGAGCCGGATATTTTTGTGTTGGGTAAACCGATTGCAGGTGGTCTACCTGCCTCAGTCTTTGGAGTCAGTGCTGACATTGCCGCCAAAATGCATGACTTGCAAAGTACTCGCCCCCATGACCCTGATAGTAACGGACATGGGCATAGCGGAATGGGTACGACTCTTTCCGCCAATATGTTCACCCTACGCATTATGCAAGCCAATCTTGAGCAAGTCATGACGGCGGAGGCTTATGCCGATATGATCCCTAAAGCCGAGTACTTAGCTCAAGGCCTACGCCAACTAATTACCACTGAACAACTGCCGTGGTGTATTACCCAAATTGGCGCAAGGGTCGAGTTTCAATTTTGCCCCACTCCACCGCGTAATGGGCGTGAAGCGGAGGCGGCGTTTGACGATGACTTAGAGCAAGCCATTCATTTGTACTTGCTCAATCGAGGTGTGATGATTACACCGTTTCATAATATGATGCTGTGCTGCCCTGCCACTACCTACGCTGATATCGATACCCTCATCCAAGTACTCAGTCAATTTATTCAAGCATTAAAAGCCTAAGGACACACCATGACACCCCCAACCGCCCCCACACCTGAAGTCACTCCATTTCTCAGCGCTCATCCACAATTGAGTCAAATTGCTTTAATCCTGACCGACATTAATGGCATAGCACGCGGCAAATTTTTACGCCCCCGTGAACTGTATCCACTGTATAAACAGGGTCGCCCTTTGCCTAGCTCCATTTTGTCGTTAAATGTACTCGGTGAAGATGTGGATACAACTGGATTAGTGTGGGAAGTAGCCGATCAGGATTGTCTGGCTAAACCTATTCCTAATACTTTAAAAATTTGTCCATGGTTGCCTAATACCGCCCAAGTACTCGTCACCATGGATAAAACAGCGGGTATGCCCGCCGCAATGGCTGATCCACGCTTACGTTTGGTCGAAGTGGTGGAGCGTTTAAAGACGGATGGTTTTCATCCCGTCCTAGCCTGTGAATTAGAGTTTTATTTATTGGATAAAGCGGCATGGCAACAAGGCAAAGTCTTACCTGCTACGACTCCCAATGGCTTTAATTTAGAGCAAACGCAAGTGTATGGCGTGGGTGATTTAGAGGATATGCGCGGCTTTTTTGCCGATGTTTATAAGTACAGTGCGATTCAAGGGCTACCCGCTGAAACCTCTATTTCAGAATATGCCCCTGCACAATTTGAAATCACTTTGGTGCATCGTGCTGATGCCGTGCAAGCGGTGGATGAAGCCATTCAATTTAAGCGCCTCATTAAAGGTGTCGCCGAGCAACACGGTATGATTGCGTGCTTTATGGCAAAACCCTTTACCGAACGTGCTGGCAGTGGGATGCATATTCACGTCAGTCTTACCAATAGTGAGGGTATGAATTTATTCAGCGCAGGCGAAACGCAGACGAATGAAGTACTTCTCCACAGTATTGGCGGCATGGCGGCAACCATTAAGGACACAATGGCAATTTTCGCCCCACATGCAAATTCGTACCGACGCTTTAAAGCTAATAGCTACGCCCCCACAGCTGCAACATGGGGCATTAATAATCGTAGCGTGACCTTTAGAGTCCCCAGCAATAATGCCACGAATCGCCATGTTGAACATCGTGCTAGTGGTGCAGATGCGAATCCTTATTTAGCGGCGGCGGCAGTATTAGCAGGAATGCACTACGGCATTACCAATAAAATTGACGCGGGTAAACCTGCTGAGGGTAATGCTTATAGTGATAAACGAGTACTACCGTTAAATTGGTACGACACTCTAGATGCATTTGAAAACTCTAAATTTATTACTGAGTACTTTGGCGCAGACTTCCAACGGATTTATAGCGCCTTGAAAGGGGAAGAATGCCAACGATTTAATGCAGAGGTCAGTACTTTAGATCATCAATGGCATTTGCGTTTGGCTTAAGTACTTTCGATTTTTTTAAAGGTTTTTACTCTTTCCAGTACTTCTTTGCGATATTTAGGATGAACACCTGAAGCGGCTGGATGCGCTAGATGAAAACATAGCGCATTGGCTGCTTTAAATTCACGTAGTCTAACTTTTTTACTATCTTTAATTGAATTAATAGGAGTTATCTTAGTGAAATACTTAATAAATAACAGTTGAATGTACTCCCAATAATTAATACCTACTGCAAAGATGATAATATCAGGCTTGAAAAACTTAATTTGAGCCGCTAATAATTGCATGGAGTAGTCAGATATAAAATTAAGCTCGCTGCCTGCATATTTGAATGGACTTTTTTTATTGTAATCCCAAGCTAGTAAATTAGCATGAATAACTGCTTCTGGTTTGATTTTTAATTGTTCAGCAATTTGATAGTAATACTGTTTAAATTTGCTGCGACTTTTATGTCTGTCTTTTTGTAAATGCTGGTCATACCGTTCATAAGCCTCTACCACAATCTCGTGGGTACGCCCTTCCTCGTTCGCTTTTAGAATACGCTCTATTGTATTTTTATTGTTATTCGTATTCCAACCTGCCGTTTCACGACCTACTAGCATAACCTTGATAGGGGCATCAAAGTACTCAGGATAAGGTTTAGGTAAAAAGACACCTGAATATTTGTCGCTCGAACACTTGAATTCATCTCGCGACATAGGACTCAAAATAGCTGCGTATTCTTTCTCTAAAATATCCAAATCCATGGTTATAGCACATCCATATTGATACTAAAGTAAAGTTACCATACTTAAAAAATGAGTGGGTAATGCTTGAGAAGCAGAGCAGCTTAATTGAGCAAGAAACTATATTAAGAGTACTTAGGCTTCCTAAGCACTCTTAAAGAGGTGTGGGCGCGGGCTTAGCCCATGTGTAAACCACCGTTTACTGAGAAATCCGCACCTGTGGCAAAGCCTGAATCTTCTGAGGCTACCCATGAGCACATAGAAGCGATTTCCTCAGCCGTACCTAAGCGCTTAACAGGAATAGTAGCAACGATCTTTTCTAACACTTCTGGTTTAATCGCACGAACCATATCCGTACCGATGTAACCAGGGCTTACCGTATTCACGGTGACACCTTTGTTAGCTAGCTCTTGAGCTAATGCCATGGTAAAACCATGCATCCCTGCTTTAGCAGCAGAGTAGTTAGTTTGTCCGGCTTGACCTTTGGCACCATTCACGCTGGAGATATTAATGATACGCCCCCAACCACTTTCCACCATATCCGCCACCACTTGTTTGGTGACATTAAAGAGGCTAGTGAGGTTAGTACTAATAACAGCATCCCAATCTTCGCGGTTCATTTTTAAGAACATACGATCTTTGGTAATACCTGCGTTATTAATGAGAATATCGATTTTGCCATGAGCGGCTTTGGCTTTTTCAAACGTAGCCACGGTTGAATCCCACTCGCTTACATCGCCCGATGCAGCATAAAAGGTATAACCTAGAGCCGCTTGTTCATCAATCCATTTTTGCGCGTCACGAGTAGGGCCGCAACCAGCAATGACTTTGTAACCATCTTTATGCATACGCTGGCAAATAGCAGTACCAATGCCACCCATACCGCCTGTTACGAATACGACTTTTTGACTCATTGTTCTCCTCCTTTTTACACCTTAAACATCGTCAAACTGTGAACTAAAGGTGATGCGGTTTTCTCAATCCTAGACTATTGAGAATCAGTTGTTTTGTTATAGTGCCAGAGAAAATATACCTATTTTGGGCAATAGCCAAGTGGTTTTGTAAAATAACGCATGCTTTTAGTTTAAGTACTTGATAAGTCAAATGGCAAAACTCATCTCCTTTTACCCTTGCCCCTAAACCTTTTGATTATTATTGCAATGCACCAAAGTATTGATATTAAGCACCAAAACTAACGCCATCTTTTGGTGCGTTGCAGCATTGAGTACTAACTCTATGCACCACACTCTTAAAAATTACCGTTATTAATAAACTTATAGCCTGCTCTATCACTTGGCACACCACTTGCTAAGTACTTCATAGGTTCACTCGAACTATTGACATCCGACTGATTGAATGGAGCTTTAAACATGCTTTTGACCACTAAGCTAAAACAGACGCTATTAGCCTTAGGCACGGCAGCAGCTTTGGGCTTATCTAGCCTAACTATTGCCGCAGACGACACGATTAAAGTCGGGGTCTTACACTCACTCTCTGGCACTATGGCTATTAGTGAAACCACCCTTAAAGATACCCTGTTAATGCTGATTGATGAGCAAAATAAAAAAGGGGGCGTACTGGGTAAAAAACTCGAAGCGGTAGTAGTAGACCCTGCCTCTAACTGGCCACTTTTTGCTGAAAAAGCCCGTGATTTGATTGAAAAAGATAAGGTTGCCGCGACTTTTGGTTGCTGGACGTCCGTATCGCGCAAATCAGTGCTACCCGTTTTTGAAGAAAAAAATAGCTTACTGTTCTACCCCGTACAATACGAGGGCGAAGAATCGTCTAAAAATGTGTTCTACACCGGAGCAGCTCCCAATCAACAGGCTATTCCTGCCGTTGACTATCTCATGAATGATTTAGAAGTGAAGCGTTGGGTATTAGCCGGAACGGATTATGTTTATCCTCGTACTACCAATAAGATTTTAGAGGCTTATCTAAAGGCTAAAGGGGTAGACGAAAAAGACATTATGATCAACTACACGCCCTTTGGTCATTCTGATTGGCAATCGATTGTTGCGGATATTAAAAAATTCGGCTCCGATGGCAAGAAAACCGCTGTCGTCTCCACCATTAATGGCGACGCTAATGTACCGTTTTATAAAGAATTAGGTAACCAAGGCATTTCCGCTGAAGACATTCCGGTCGTCGCGTTTTCAGTCGGTGAAGAAGAATTATCAGGGATTGATACCAAACCCTTGGTTGGTCATTTAGCGGCTTGGAATTATTTTATGAGTGTCGAAAATGATGCTAATAAAGACTTTATTGCCAAATGGAAAACCTTCACTAAAAACGACAAACGTGTCACCAATGACCCCATGGAAGCCCATGTGATTGGCTTTAATATGTGGATTAAAGCCGTTGAAAAAGCAGGAACAACAGAGACCGATAAAGTGGCTGATGCCATGATTGGTTTAGAAGTACCTAACCTCACCGGAGGTACTGCCAAAATGTTGCCGAATCATCATTTAACTAAACCCGTACTGATTGGTGAAATCCAAGAAAATGGGCAATTTGAAGTCGTTTCTAAAACGCCCGAAGTAGCGGGTGATGCATGGTCTGACTTTTTACCTGACTCTAAAAACATCGTGGCGGATTGGACAGGTAAAGAAACAGACGGCAAACCCTGCGGTAACTACAACACTGAAACCAAAAAATGCTCGGGTCAAAACTTTTAACTACCCACTCTCTATAAGTACCTAGTTAGTCATAGGGCATCGAGTCAACCGATTACGATGCCCCTTCTTTACCCTTCGAGCCTGTGTATGATGAAACGTCTGATGATCTTAGTAGTACTGAGTTGGCTCTGTTTTCAGTCGGTACAGGCTGAAGATGTGCTGATTGAAGTACTCCCCCTACTCCAAACCAATACGGTGCAAACCAAACAACAAGCCATTGAAACCTTGGCTAAAAGTACTGACGCTAATCGTGCCCAGTACTTGCAAGTGCTCATGAATGGTGAACTGTATTTACATAGCAATGGCACTCTTGCCATCGTCAAAGATTCCCAAGTACTTGACCCTAAAACTAATCAAGTACTCACTTTACCTAGTAGTGAATTTAAAAAAATTACCACTACTAATAATCTGCGAAGCCAAATCCGTAAAGCGTTAGAACAACTGAATTTAACCGATGCTAATCCCACGGTACGACTTCAAGCAGCTACTAATTTGCTGAATACTATTACGCCGGACATTGCCGCCTCTTGGCAGCAATTACTCACAACCGAAACCAATCCCACAGTCAAAAACGCTTTACAACTGGGCATTGATTTAGCCGCTTTAAACGCCCCCGAAAAGTCAGCCCGTTTACAAGCTATTCAATTACTCTCTGGTAATTTAGCCCCCGAAGTACGTAAACGTTTACAAGTACTTACTACCGATAGTGACGCTGAAATTGCTCAAGCCTCCCAACGCTCTTTAAAAACTATCAATGATAAAATCGAGCTTTATAGCTATGGTGAAACGCTATTTTTTGGAGTGAGTTTGGGGTCAATCTTAGTACTGGCTGCGATTGGTTTAGCCATTACTTTTGGGGTCATGGGGGTCATTAATATGGCGCATGGCGAGCTGATTATGCTGGGTGCGTATACCACTTATTTTATTCAGCAATTAATGCCCAGCTTTATCGATTACTCCTTAATCCTAGCGATTCCTGCCGCTTTTATAGTCTCAGGGCTGATGGGAGTTTTAATTGAACGTACTGTCATTCGGCATTTATACGGTCGTCCCTTGGAGACGTTACTCGCCACTTTTGGCATTAGCTTAATCTTACAACAATTAGTACGTACTGTGGTTTCACCGCAAAATGTACCTGTCTCTAATCCCTCATGGATGTCTGGCTCATTAGAGATCAATAGTGTGCTGTCTCTGACTTATAACCGACTGTATATTATTGTATTTTGCCTCATCGTTTTTGCAGTTTTATTTATGGTCTTGAAAAAAACTAATCTAGGTTTACAAGTCCGTGCTGTTTCACAAAATCGAGCGATGGCTAGAGCGATGGGTGTGCGTTCCGCTCGCGTCGATGCCCTCACATTTGGCTTAGGCTCTGGTATTGCGGGGGTGGCAGGAGTCGCACTCAGTCAAATTACCAATGTCGGTCCTAATCTGGGACAAAGCTACATTATTGACTCCTTCATGGTGGTAGTGTTTGGTGGAGTCGGTAATTTATGGGGCACTTTGGTCGCCGGATTATCGCTCGGTGTCGTCAATAAAGTACTGGAACCTTGGGCGGGCGCGGTACTGGCTAAGATTTTAGTACTAGTGTTTATTATTCTATTTATTCAAAAGCGCCCGCGTGGATTATTTCCACAAAAAGGCCGTGCGGCGGGAGATTAAAACATGTTACTCACTCTCTTACGCAATGATCGCGGCGGGCAAATAATGCTGGGCGTACTGGCATTAGTAATCATCGCCGTACCGATCTTAAATCTAGTCGTACCTCAAGGTAATCCGTTACACGTCCCTACTTATTTAGTGACCTTAATGGGTAAGTACTTAACTTATGCTCTCCTCGCTGTTACGGTGGATTTGGTCTGGGGGTACTTGGGGATTTTAAGTTTGGGTCATGGCGCTTTTTTTGCCTTGGGCGGCTATGCCATGGGCATGTATCTGATGCGTCAAATTGGTGATCGGGGGGTGTATGGTAATCCTGAACTACCCGATTTTATGGTCTTCCTCAACTGGAAAGAGTTACCGTGGTTTTGGGCGGGCTTTGATATGTTTTGGTTTGCTCTGCTCATGGTCATTGTTGTCCCTGCAATACTGGCTTTTGTGTTTGGTTGGTTAGCGTTTCGCTCACGGGTTACAGGGGTGTACTTGTCCATTATGACGCAAGCACTGACTTACGCTTTGCTACTCGCCTTTTTCCGCAATGAAATGGGCTTTGGTGGCAATAATGGCTTAACTGATTTTAAAGATATGTTAGGTTTTAGCCTACAAGCCGATGGTACGCGTATTGCGCTATTCGTCGCTTCAGGCATTGCACTAGCCTTAGGTTACTTGATATGTCGCTATATTATTAATTCTAAGTTGGGGCGGGTGATAGTTGCCATTCGGGATGCGGAAAGTCGCACCCGCTTTGTTGGTTATAAAGTTGAAAATTATAAGGTTTGGGTGTTTACCGTCTCAGCGATTCTGGCGGGAATTGCTGGAGCGCTGTATGTGCCGCAAGTAGGGATTATTAATCCGGGGGAATTTTCACCCTTGAACTCGATTGAAATTGTCATTTGGGTCGCTATCGGTGGGCGGGCTACGCTGTATGGGGCGGTACTCGGGGCGATTTTAGTCAACTACTCAAAAACTCTGTTTACCGGACTCATGCCCGAATCATGGTTATTTATGCTGGGAGCTTTATTTGTACTGGTAACACTGTACTTACCTAAAGGTTTAGCGGGCTTAGTTAATCAGCTCAAAACTCACACAGTTAGCAAAAAGGTGACCGCATGAGTGAAGGTGAAGGTGCGCGTTTTATAACCAAACAAACGCTAGATACATCGCATAAAGCCATTTTGTATCTCGAAGACTTGAATGTGAGTTTTGACGGCTTTAAAGCCATTAATAACCTAACTCTCTACATCGATACGGGTGAGTTACGCTGCATTATTGGTCCTAATGGCGCGGGTAAAACCACCATGATGGACATTATTACCGGAAAAACTAAACCCGATAGTGGTCAAGCCTGGTTTGGGCAAACCCTTGATTTATTAAAAATGACCGAACCTGAAATAGCTAACGCCGGTATCGGGCGTAAATTCCAAAAACCAACGGTGTTTGAATCACATACGGTAGCGGAAAACTTGGAGCTGGCTATGCACGGTAATAAGAGCGTGTGGTATAGCCTACGTGCCAAACTGAATGGCGAACAAAAGTACTTAATAGATGAAACTCTACGCACTATCGGGTTAAGTGATCATTACCACCGCCCTGCCGGAGCGCTTTCGCATGGACAAAAGCAATGGCTGGAAATTGGTATGTTATTAGTGCAAAAACCGCATTTATTGTTAGTCGATGAGCCTGTGGCGGGAATGACGCATCAAGAAATGGATAAGACGGCTGAATTATTAGTATCTCTCGCGGGTGAACGCTCAGTCGTGGTGGTAGAGCATGATATGGAGTTTGTACGCTCGATTGCCGATAAAGTCACCGTGCTGCATCAAGGCAGTGTCCTTGCTGAAGGTTCGATGGATGAAGTACAAAACGATCCGCGCGTTATCGAAGTGTACTTGGGGGAATAATATGCTCAGTGTGCAACAACTTAATCAATTTTACGGTGAAAGCCATACGCTGTGGGACTTAAATATGGAAGTTCCCACAGGCAAGTGCACGGTACTGATGGGGCGTAATGGCGTGGGTAAAACGACATTGCTGCAATGTATTATGGGCTTACTCAAAGTACGCGACGGCGCGATTCAGTACCAAGATCAAAACCTAGTCGTTGTGGATGCAGAAAAACGCGCCAATCTGGGGATTGGTTATGTACCGCAAGGGCGACAGATTTTTCCTCTTTTAACAGTCGAGGAAAACCTCCTCATCGGTTTACCCGCCCGACGCGATAAGATTCGTACCATTCCACCGTTTATTTTTGAGCTATTCCCTGTACTCAAACAAATGTTGAATCGGCGGGGTGGCGATTTGTCGGGGGGTCAACAACAGCAATTAGCGATTGGACGAGCCTTAGTACTCGATCCTAAACTATTGATTTTAGATGAGCCGACCGAGGGCATTCAACCTAATATTGTGCAAGAAATTGGCGATATTATCCGGCGTTTAAATCAGGAAATGGGTCTAACCGTTTTATTAGTAGAGCAAAAGCTACCCTTTG
>JBDKGX010000064.1:0-14207 GCA_039797965.1 Pseudomonadota bacterium | reverse complement strand
TATTGCGCCATCGTAATCACTTAGGGGTTATTACAGCGAACCCACTAGCATTAAGCAAAACCCCTATTGCAATCGATTTTAGTCATCCTGCGACAGCGGTGATGGGTGGGGAAAGTCGTATGCTAACCGACGATCTGGCTGTACTGTGGGCAGGGGATGCTAATATGGATTCTGGTGTGGTTGCTAATGGCCCATCTAATGATCCTAGCTATCTATTGGGTGCAGTACTGTTGAATTTCGATAATAGTCTACTCAATAGTAATTTCATTATTAATGGCTACACGGCTACCGATTTAGATATGAACGGTTTTACCTTATTTGCAGGGCCAGGTAATGATTTGAATATATTAGTAGGCAGCGTATTACTACATCCTAGTAATAGTACTATGTCCGCTAATTTTATTATTCAAAGTGGCATGCCGCGTATCAAATAATCTAGTCAAGTACTCAGTACTTATTCTAAAACCCGTAGTGGCAAAACCAGTACGGGTTTTTTCTTGTTATAACGGAGATGGTCAGGAACCTTGTAATCTTAGAAATGGATTTATTAGTAAGTGTAAAGAATGACAAAGTCTAATCATGATTCAACCCTATTAGATATAGCAGAGATTTTAGGCTTTAGGCGTTAAACCGCTAGTGTTTGGTCTTGCTCGTTGGGATTGAGTTAGTTAGTATCGCCGACTTTGTAAGTAGCCAGTACCACTGATTGGTTACCAATAGATATAAAATACTCTAGAGCTAATAACAATATGTATGCTGTTAGATTAATGCAAAAAGCTGATATTAAAGAAATTTTAAGAGTACAGTCAGAGTGCTATCTTTCTGCCAAACTAGAGAGTGAAGCTATTTTAAAAGCTCGCTTAAGGGTTTCACCCGATAGTGCATGGGTCGCTGTGGATAGAGAGGGCGTGTGTGCTTATCTTGTTGCCTATCGTTCTCATTGGGGTAAAGTCACTCCTTTAGATAAGGTTTTCCAAGTACCCCAAATACCTAATTGTTTATACCTACACGATTTAGCAGTAGGGTGTCGTGCTATTCGTCAGGGTTTGGGTGAGCGCTTGGTGAGTTGTGCTACTGAGTTAGCCTTAGATGAGGATTTAGCCTTTTCTTCATTAGTCTCCGTGCAAGGTTCTCGCAAGTTTTGGGAGCGTATGGGGTATTGTGTTGTTGAAGATTTAAGTACGGAGGCGACTAGAGATTTAGCGACTTATGGCAGTGCGGCGCTATATATGAGTAGGACTTTGTTAAGTAACTCTTCTTTTGCTCATCAGCACCCCTATCACCCCAGTACTTTGATATTAAATTGAGTTATTACTCAACCCCTCAAAAGTCGGCTTTTATGATAAGAGCTGATCTTGCAGCCAAGTACTAATCCGTTGATCTAGCCAATAGTTCACTTGCCACGGTTGCCCAGCCACAAACCCAACATGACCCCCCTGCTCGGTAATATCTAAGGTGATTGCTGCACTGACATCTAGTGGCGTTGGCACAATCGTAGGATTCATAAAAGGATCGTCTTTAGCGTGAATAATCAAGGTAGGGTAATGAATCGCTTTGAGGAATGAGGCTGAACTACTTTTTGCATAGTAATCGGGTGCGTTTTGAAAGCCATTCAGAGGTGCCGTGATTTGATCATCAAATTGATACAGCGTGTGAAGCTGATCAACATCCACTGAAAGAGGACTTTTCAAGGTCTTAAATTTCGTTTTATAGCTTTGCTTTAAGTCTTTCAGTAAGTGTCTACCATACAGTCTAGAAAAGCCCTGCTCTAAGCGCTGAGCGCAGGCTGCCAATTGAAAGGGAATAGAGACTGCCACCGCCGCACGAATCGTAGTATTTGCACCAGATTCCCCCATATATTTTAAGGTCAGATTACCCCCTAATGAAAAACCCACCAAACCCACCACAGGACGATGAGTATTAGCTAAATAATCCAGTACTTCGGCGATATCTTGGGTACGTCCAGAGTGATAGCTGTAAGGTTTGCCATTAGGGATGCCCCCACTGCCACGTAATTGCATGAAAATGGGGCTAAACCCAGCTTCATATAAGGCTTTTAGCGTAGGTTTGGCGTAGTGAGAGTCTATGGAGCCTTCTAAACCGTGAATCACCAGTACATAAGGTGCATTAGGACGATCATAGCGGTGTAATGAAATACTATCACCATCACGTAAAAGTACCTTTTCAGCTACTAAGGGCAACTCAGGGCGGCGACGCATATACACTGACCAAATAGTTTGTAAATGTGGTGAACGTAGCCACCAAGCGGGTTTAAATGTGCTCCTAGTTTGAGTCATAAACCCTGCTCCAATAATGCACTAATCAATGCAGTAACGGGTGCAGCAGTTCCCATACGTTGATGGCGCTCCAATACAGCGCCACTAATAGCGGCTAGCTCTAGGGGGCGCCCTTGTTCTCGATCTATTAGCATGGAGGTCTTAATTGCATCAAAGCTTTTGATTAAATTAAACATCTCATCCACATCTACTTGGGTCATCGCGACTCCATCTGCACGTGCTGCTTGGGCAGCTTCCTGCATCAGTTGATAGACGGTTTGTCCATAGGTTGGGTGGGTGGTTAAACTACGAGTATCGAGACGAGTCAAGGTGGACAGTGGGTTAACACCATTATTAATCAATAATTTGCGCCATAAGTCATACTGAATATCAGCGGTCACAAATGTCGGTATTCCCGCTGTTTGAAAAGCAGTTTGCCAGTCAGCTAATTGTACGGGAGCAGGGTTCTGAGTGTGATTAGGCCAATAGCCCATTACAATTTGTGCGATACCCGTAGCTTCCACCACCGCAGGTGAGACAATGTGCCCGCCAATCCGTACTGCCAACCCACCAATAGTACGCTCACGCCCCACTACATCAGCAATGAGGCGTTCGTTATCCACGCCATTTTGCAGTGATAAAATAGGTGTCTTAGCGCCAGAGGTAGTCAGCCAATCTCGCCAATGGGTGCGCCAGTGAGCAGTTGCCCCCGCTTTAATCGTCAAAATAATCAGATCAAAATCATGTATTTTATAGCGCTGATGCAGCTCTATTTCATCGCAAATACTAATGTGTTGATGGAATTGCAAGGTCGGATGAGTGACTTTTAAACCTTGTTCTTGAATAGCTTTTAAATGTGCACCCCGCGCCACAAACACAACCTTGTGTCCAGCATGTTGCAAGCGTGCGCCGTAGTACGCACCGATACCGCCCGTTCCTACCATTAAAATGTGCATGACACTGCTCCTGCCCAAGAAAGAGGTTTTACCGTATGCTAACCTGCTTTAGGCTGTGTGCCAAATAACCAAGTACTCTCCCATGCACTTTAAAGTACTAGTAAAGTTAATCTTATTCAGCGTCTTAGTGAGCTTAAATATTCAGGCAAGAACGGCCAGTACTACGCCTAAGCGTATCGTGTCGCTCAATGTCTGCACTGATCAGTGGTTATTATTATTAGCTGATCCTGAGCAAATCGCTTCGATTACTCATTTATCTCATGAAGAGGGGGCATCGTATTTATTGGAAAAAGCTTTAAAATACCCTATTAATAAAGGGCGAGCCGAGGATATATTGCCTTTTAAACCTGATTTAGTCATTAGTAGTGATTACACAAGCCCCAATACATTAAGTTTGCTCAGGAAATTAAATATTCGCGTAGAAACTTTGCCAATTGCAGATGATTGGGCAAGTACTTTAGCAGGAATTGAAAAAATGGCGCAATTAGTCGGTCATCCAGAAAGAGCTAAGCGCATAATTAATGAAATGCAGCAGCGCTTAAAGCAATTACCTGTCATTACTGAGCCAAAACCTTTAATAGCTTCTTATGAGCCGAATGGTTATACCGTCGGCAATCAGTCCTTATTAGGGCAAGCGATTCAACAAGCAGGTTGGCAAAATGTGGCGGAATTAGCAGGGATTACTAATTATGGGCAACTTTCATTAGAAGCTATGATTCGATTAAAACCCGATGCATTAATTGAATCCCCCTATCGCAAAAATACTTGGTCACGTGCTGAAGTACTCCCCCAACATCCAGCATTAAGAAAAGTAGGTATTAATCCCCTCGTGATTAATTTACCTAGTGCTATGACGATTTGTGCAGGGCCTTGGTCGGTAGAAGTGGCTGAGCGTTTGGCTAAAGCGCGATTGGATTTAAACAAGGACAGTACTCAATGAGTTACGGAAAGTTAATGGCTTTATTAAGTACGGTGGTCTTAATACTTTTTATTGCCTCATTATGGGTAGGGCGTGATCCATTACCTATTTTACAAGCGGCTCAAGAGTTAGGCTCTGATTCAGTTTGGTCGATTATTTTGACTGAAATCCGTTTGCCAAGGGCTTTAATTGGTTTATTTGCCGGTGCAACTCTAGGGCTTTGTGGAGCCGCTATGCAGGGTTTATTACGTAATCCGTTGGCAAGTCCTGATCTGATTGGAAGTAGTAGTGGCGCGGCATTGTGTGCGGTGACGGTTTTATATTTTGGCTTAGCGACTACGAGCGCTGGATTACCTATTTTGCCTGTAGCAGGAATGGTGGGGGCATTAATCGCGACACTGTTTGTATTTTTATTAGCGGGGCGTGATGCGAGTATTAGTACTTTGATTTTAGCCGGTGTGGCAATTAATACCTTAGCAACGGCGGGAATGTCCTTATTATTAAATCTTGCTCCTAGCCCTTATGCCATGCGTGAATTAGTATTATGGACGATGGGTGATTTAACGGATCGCTCTATGGATGATTTTTATTTAATGTTGCCTTTTACGTTATTAGGCTGGGGATTATTAATCGGAGTAGGGCGGCAATTAAGTACTTTAACCTTAGGTGAGCAAACAGCACAAACGTTAGGAGTGAGCCCTAGCTTTTTACGGTGGCGTATCTTTTTGGCGGTGGCTTTTTCAGTCGGGGCGACGGTTTCAACGACGGGAATGATTGGTTTTATTGGTTTGATTATACCGCATTTATTACGTCCATTAGTCGGTTATGATGCAGGACGATTATTGTGGGTATCAGCTTTAGGGGGAGCGGCTTTATTATTAGCGGCGGATATTGGGGTACGTTTAATTCCCACTGAAATGCCTTTAAAAGTTGGAGTACTGACAGCAATGGTTGGGGCGCCATTCTTTTTGCATTTGATTTTAAGCGCACGGAGACAGCATTTATGAGTACTTTATTAAGTGCTGAGTCTATTAGTTTAAGTCGAGATAAGCACACTATTTTAAATGGTATTAGTATGGAAGTACGAGCGGGGGAGCTAGTAGGTTTAATTGGTCCTAATGGGGCGGGAAAGTCGACACTATTAAAAGTACTGGTTAGTTTATTAAAACCTGAAGCGGGGCGAGTACTGTGGCAGGATAAAGTACTCAGTACTTTAAAACCTAGTGACCGAGCAAAAGCGATAGCATGGCTGGAGCAAAATGGCGCGATTCATTGGCCTTTGACGGTGGAGCGTTTGGTAGAGTTGGGACGATTGCCTCATCTAGCGGCTTGGCAACAGTTGAATGAGACTGATCGACGGGTACTGGAAGCGATATTAAAGCAAACAGATTTAGTAGCGTTGCGTGCGAGGGATGCAACGACGTTATCGGGTGGAGAGCGTTCGCGGGTACTATTAGCACGAGCCTTAGCGTCTGAACCCCAAGTATTGTTGGCGGATGAGCCTGTGGCTGCTTTGGATTTGGGGCATCAAATTCAGACTATGCAATTATTGCGTGATTTTGTGCAGGGCGAGCGAGCGGGTGTGGTAGTACTGCATGATTTGGCATTAGCAGCGCGATATTGTGATCGGTTGTATTTAATGCAACAAGGTCAAATAGTAGCCGAGGGCGCTATCGAGCAAGTACTAACTCCAGCGTTATTAGAGCAAGTGTATGGGGTGGAGTGTGTGCTGGGATATGTGCCTTATCCTTGGGTCGTGCCCGTGCGAGTAGTAAATTGAGTGACACCAAACTCGCTATGCTCATCAATGACTAAAGTATGCTCATGGTACTTGATGTTGTAGAACTTGTATTCATTTAAATATTTCTTGATATTCATCAATGCTGTTCTGACGTATAGTGATCAAGAGCATTTTGCTCAAGGTGTTAGTGTTCAGTATAAATTGAGTCAATAGGTGATAACGATGAAAACAATCCGTATTGTTTTAGCTGCATTATTATTAAGCCCTGTTTGGGTAGGTGCAGCGTCACTCAATCAGGCAGCTTGGGTTCCTAATACTGCCAATTACGAGTTCGGTAGTAATTCTATTCCCAATATGCAAATCACGGGAGCACCTGCGGATACCGATTGGTCACGTTGGGCGATGTTACATGATAATACCAGTTACCGTTTTTACGCCTTTAAAAAGGGTAGCAAGGACACGTTTTATCAGTTTGCCTTTAATCCTGATACGGAAGCTTATGAGTACGGCTACAACTCCATTCCAGAGTTGAAATTAGTAGGTACACCTGCTGATGCAGATACTAGTTCATTTGCTATGTTGCATGATGGCTCAGCGTATCGTTTGTATCTCAAACAAAAAGGTAATCCCAATAAGCTATACCAATTTGCGTGGGTAGATGGCACAGAGACTTATAAATTTGGTCATAACTCTATTCCCGCGATGAATATTAAAGGTTTTCCCGCAGATACGGATTGGTCACGTTGGGAAATGCTCCATGATGGCTCGGCTTATCGGATTTATGCCTTCAAGAAAGGCAGTAAAACCACGTTTTACCAAGGTAGTTTTAACCGTGCTACTAACCAGTACGAATATGGTTTAAATTCTATTCCAACATTAAATCTGACGGGTATGCCTGCTACTAATAATCCACGTGTAGGTTTATTACATGATGGACAGGCTTATCGTCTGTACTTCTTAGGTAATTAATAGGATAGCAATGAAAGCAGCAGCGTGGTGGTTAGCAGGGATTTTCAGTGCAGTGTGCGTTACAGCACAGGCTGATGATTGGTCAACTATTGAGACCAAAGCCAAAGGTCAAACCGTATATTTTAATGCCTGGGGGGGCGGGGAGAGTATCAATCAATACATTGATTGGGCGGCTCAAGAAACCCTCAAGCGTTATGGTGTGACTTTAAAGCACGTCAAAATTACCGATGCGGCTGAAGTAGTTAAGCGCATTAAAACTGAACTAGAAGCGGGACGTACGGCTGATGGTACAGTTGATCTCATGTGGATTAACGGTGAAAACTTTAAAGCTTTAAAGCAAGCCAATGCTTTATACGGTAATTGGGTTGAGGCTTTGCCTAATTGGCAATGGGTAGATGTGACCAAACCTGTGCGCCAAGATTTCTCCGAAAGTACTCATAATCTCGAAGCACCTTGGGGAATGGCACAGCTCACTTTTATGGCTGACCAAACCAAAGTTCCTACGCCACCACGCTCTGCTAAAGAGTTGCTAGTATTTGCCAAAGCCAATCCTGAAAAAATTACTTATCCTAAGCCGCCAGCCTTTCATGGCACGACCTTTTTAAAGCAAGTACTGTCCGAATTAACGCCTGATCCTAAAGTACTGCAACAACCCGTAGATCCTGCCAAATGGGCAGAGCAGACCCAACCCTTATGGGATTATTTAGAAGCGTTACATAAGGTGGCATGGCACAACGGCAAGGTTTTTCCTGCGTCGCAAGCTGATATGGTTCCACTGTTAGCCGACGGTGAGTTGTTAATTGCGTTGACTTTTAACCCCAATGAAGCCGCAAATTTGATCGAAAGTGGACAGTTACCAGATAGTACTTATAGCTTTGGCTTTAGTCAGGGCACGATTGGTAATGTGCACTTTTTAGCCATTCCGAGTAATGCTAAATCTAAGGAGGGGGCTCAAGTGGTGGCTAATTTCTTACTTTCTCCTGAAGCTCAAGCACGAAAAGCGGATGTGACTCTATGGGGCGACCCTACAGTCTTAGATACTAGTAAACTAACGCCTTCTCAACAGGAGGCTATCAATAAAAAAGCTAAAGGCGCTTTAACGGAAAACGTACCGACTTTACCAGAACTACATGCTTCATGGGTGGATGCGTTAGAAACGGAGTGGCTAAAGCGCTACGGTAGCCAATAAATTTGCTACGCTTTTTTGCAATATGCGCAATGAGTATCGTATTCCTACCTGTGCTGATTGCAGGGGTAGGCGTACTCCAACCTGCTTTTGATCTAGCCACATGGCAAGCGTTACTAGTTGAACCCCAATTGCCTTTGGCTTTGCGTCACACATTTTTTTCAGCAATAGGCTCCACTTTACTCGCAGTGGTTCTAGCCTTAAGTACCGTTATCCTTTTATATCCTAGTCACTGGTGGCAATGGCTGGTTAAACGTTTAGCCGTATTATTGGCGTTTCCGCATTTAGCTTTTGCGGTAGGTTTTGGATTTCTTATTGCTCCATCGGGGTTCATCGCGCGAATGCTAGCTCCCTTGTTTAGCTGGAGTAGTCCTCCGAGCTGGCAACTTCCACAGGATTCCTATGCACTCAGCTTAATGGTTGGCTTAGCGCTAAAGGAAAGTTGGTTTTTATTGTGGGTGCTGACCTCTCTACTGCAACAGCACAGTACCTTACGCGCTTTACACGTAGCACAAAGCTTAGGCTATGGCAGATTACAAATTTGGTTGCAAGTACTATTGCCTCAAGTATTACCGCGCTTAGCATGGCCGCTAATGGCAGTATTAGCCTACAGCGTGTCAGTGGTTGATATGGCGTTGGTTTTAGCCCCTACCACTCCGCCCCCTTTAGCAGTTTTAGGGTGGCAATGGTTTAACGATCTTGACCCCAAACGCTTTGCGTTGGGTAGTGCAGTGTCAGTGCTGCTCCTGTTGATTATTTTGGGGTTGAGTACTTTAGGCTATGGCTTATTTAAGCTTTACCCATTATTTAATAGATATCTTAGTGGTAAACGTTGGCGCTCTGGGTTGTTAAGTTCAAGTACTTTGCAAAAAGCTATAGCCATAAATGTGGTGCTGATAGGGTGGTTGGCTCTCATTTTATTAAGTATTTGGTCGTTTGCTAATCAATGGTTTTATCCCTCTCTGCTGCCTAGTACTTGGACATTAAAAGGCTGGTGGCAATTGGAGGGGACGTTATTAACTAATACCTTAGTACTGGGCTTGAGTAGTAGTTTAGTAGCAGTGATTGTAGTGATTAGTTGGCTAGAAGCCTTTGCTAAAAATCGGGTTGAGCTGTGGTATTTTCCTTTAGTACTCCCAGCGGTACCTTTGGTTGTCGCACAGTATGAAGTAGTCATTCGATTACACAGTGAGAGTACTTATCTAGCTCTGGTGTGGGCGCATTTATTGTGGGTAGTGCCCTATGTATTGCTGGTATTAGCCAGTACTTATCAAAATTTTGATCAACGTTTAATGCTGACTGCACAAGCATTAGGTCACAGTGATGCGCGAATACTGTTTCAGGTGAAGTTACCATTGTTATGGCGACCTATTAGTGCCGCGTTTGCCGTGGGTTTTGCCGTTAGTGTGGCGCAATATTTACCGACGGTAATGATTGGAGCAGGGCAGATTAGTACTTTGACCACGGAGGCGGTGGTATTAAGTACCGGAGGCAATCGACGGACGCTAGCCGTTTATGCATTGGGGCAGGCGTTATTGCCGTGGTTGATGTTTTTACTAATGATGGGTTTAACCTATTGGCAATCCTATAAAAGATCAGGTTTGCGTTAATAGCCAGTTAAAAGAGTAAGGATGGGTGATGCTGCAATTAAACAATGTAACTATTACGCATAAAAAATCTCAGCAAGTACTGATTCAAGACCTAACGTTAGCTATAGCAAAAGAAGAAATAGTGACGTTGATGGGGGCATCGGGTAGTGGTAAGTCAATATTATTAAGCTGGATACTCGGAGCTTTATCGAATGACTTTGAGGCACAAGGCAACGTATATCTCAACGAGCGAGTACTTAACCTAATACCTATTAATCAACGTAAAATAGGTATTATTTTTCAAGAAGATACTTTATTTGCTCATTGGAGTGTAGGTCAAAACTTAGCTTTTGCTTTACCCGCTAACATCAAGGGCAGAAAAGTGCGACGACAGGCTATTGAGCAAGTATTGGAGCAGGTTGGTTTGGGAGAGTGTTATGAACGTGATCCAGCCACACTTTCAGGAGGACAACGTTCACGAGTAAGTGTTTTACGCGCGATTTTAGCCCAACCCCAAGCATTATTATTGGATGAGCCGTTTGCTAAATTAGATCAAGCGCTACGCGCACAAGTAAGAGCATGGGTATTTGAGCAGGTGCGGGCGTTAGAGATTCCGGTGTTATTAGTGACGCATGATGTTGAGGATATACCAAAAGAGAGGAGAGTAGTGAGGTTGAAAGACGATGTTAGATAAAATTATTTTGACCAAAGCTAAGCCCAATTTAGTAAAAATAGCAAAGTACTGGTTAGATAAAGGTATCACCCCTAATCAAATGACTATCGTAGGTTTTATATTAGGATTATTAGCACTACCTATCATTGCGATTGAATATTATATTTATGGCTTAATTTTAATTATGTTAAATAGAGTATGTGATGGTATTGATGGCACAATGGCTAGATTAAGCAGTAGCAGTGACCGAGGGGCTTTTCTTGATATTGTGTTAGATTTTTTATTTTACTCCGCGATTCCATTAGGTTTTGCGATTGCTAATCCTACCCAAAATGCGTTACCTGCTGCGGTATTGATTTACGCTTTTATTGGTACAGGATGTAGTTTCTTAGCGTTTGCTGTTATAGCGGCAAAACGTAACCTAAGTAGTACGGCTTATCCTGAAAAGGGGTTTTACTATTTAGGAGGATTAACCGAGGCGACTGAAACTATAGCGGTTTTTATTTTAATGTGTTTATTACCTGAGTACTTTGCGTTATTAGCCTATGGTTTTGCGGCACTTTGTTTTTTGACGACTGCTTTGCGTATTAAAGCGGGGTGGGATAGCTTTAAGGACTGATAAAAACTTATTTAAGCCCACAGGATGACTAGAAGACTGACGTTTTTATCAGTTTATTCGGGAGGTTTGGTATCGTTTAGGTTTGACATATGGGGCTAGCTAGTAAGGCTTAGGGGATACGGACTTTAAGACCTAGGTTTGTTATGCTAAAGCTCATATAAAGTGAAGTACTCGCTACTTAAACGAGTACTTCACGATTAGGTATTAGAAAAGGTGACTTATGATGTATCGTTTAGTATTAGGTGTGTGTTTACTCATGAGTACTCTCAGTGTAAAGGCCGACAGTCAAACTAATCAATTTGATGATTTGGTGTACCCGCCTGCTCAGTCATCAATGATGCCACTGCCTGGTTATGGTGCTAATTCTAATCTACCATTAGTCCCCCAACCCTTTGGCTATATAGCGCCATACAACATGAGTTCATATCCCAATAGCTACAATCCTTATCCAAATGGAAATGGGCAAGCAATTAATCAACCATCTACTCGTCAATCATCAGAGCCAAACCGTACACGCAAACCATGGGGGGATGTGCGTCATATTTGGCCAGATTTTTATACAGAGCAAACTAATGAACTGTGGGATCGGATGATTAATGCACCTCATGATATGGGATATATGCCGGGGGGCTGGCGTTTTCCTTCATTAAGTACACCTGATCCGGTGACGGTGGGTGATGCTGTTGCTAATCAAGTACCACCTATAATGGAAGAGGTTCCTAATTTTATGAACTTCGCTAATTAAAAGTGACCAAATTTTGATAGTTGACCCGCGACAGCGTCCCTGAAATACAAGCATAATAAGCCCCGCATGGGCATTTAATAGGGATGAATTCATGAAGTCAGGTAGAGCATTATTAAAATATTCAGTGGCAGCCATTTGTGCGTCGACCTTAGTGGGGTGTGGGTCAGCACCTGTGAGTGATACCGCACCGGAAACCAGCAATACGGTAACCACTACGGTTCCAGAGTCAGCACCGTTAGAACAAGCCGAAGTGCCAACAGCAGAGGAAGGGGTTATTGCAGCCCCTACTAAATCTGTAAACGCCAATAAACCCAATACCAATACCGCTCAACGTCAAGCCGAAGCTTTAAAGCAACAGCGTATGGCAGAGTTGGAAGCAAAGCGTATGGGTTATCATCAGCGTTGGGCAGCTGAGCAACAACGTCAATCGGTAGCCAAACAGCAACCTTCTCGTCCTATTGTGCGTCCTACCTATGTTCAACCTCGTAAAGTGAGCATCAAGCCTGCTGCCCGTCCACAAGCTAGTAATTACAACGAGGCTTATGCAGACCCAGTAGGAGGACAAGGCAGTGGCAATTATTATGCAGCCAGCGTAAGCGGTTCGTTTGCAGGTCAACCCGCGGTATTAAATTTGGTAGAGCGCTTAGCTCGTAAGGGTTTTGATCGGGGCTATTTGTATGGGGTCTTTTCTCAAGCCCAGTACCGTGAAGACGTCGCACAAATTTGGGCAAAGTACTATGCCAAAGGTGGTGAAGATTCTAAACCAAAGGCAACAGGCGGAGGCGGAGGCTATCCTAGCTATCGTGGCAAATTCCTAACAGCAGGTAATATTGCCAAAGGTCGTAATTTCTGGAATCGCTATTCATCCCATTTAGCTCGCGCCGAACAACAATATGGTGTTCCTGCCGAGTACATTGTAGGCATTATGGGGGTAGAGACTCGTTGGGGCGAAATTTTAGGTAAGCATCGTATTTTAGATGCGTTATTGACCTCTGCGGTGGCAGTTCCTCATCGGGCTAATTTCTTCCTGAGTGAAGCTGAAAATTTCATGATGATGACTCGCTCGGAGCGTATGGATCCTTTAACCCCGAAAGGTTCTTATGCGGGTGCGATGGGTTATGGTCAGTTTATGCCTAGTAGCTTCCAAAGTTATGCGGTGGATTTTGATGGCGATGGAATCCGTGACATTTGGAACCCAGTAGATGCGATTGGTAGTATTGCTAACTACTTTGCAAAACACGGCTGGCGCGCAGGTGAAAGTGTGGTCGTTCCGGCTAATGTGAGTTCCAATAACTATTACTCTATGCCCGATGGATTTAAAACTAAGTACTCATTAGGCAATTTAGCTCAAAATGGCATAGTACCTGCCCAACCTTATCGTGCTAGCGGCAAAGCACATCTACTAGCCTTATCTCATGATGGTGGCAAAGCGCCTTTTATTGGCTTTAATAACTTCTATGTAATTACGCGTTATAATCATAGTAATTATTACGCGATGGCAGTACATGAGTTAGGTAATACGATTAAGCAAGGGGTTGGTGCTATTTACGCCCAACATTAAGTTGAATTAGCTCATCCCTAATCCAATAAGAAAGGCTTGGTCATATTGACTAAGCCTTTTTTTATATGAGCTAGTAATTAATAAATATTAGATGCTACTGCCTATCGGACGGTTGCTAGACCAATTACTGCCGCCACCAATAACGCTATTACTCGCCCAACCGCCATTATTATCGGTGTTTGAGGGGCTACCGATTGAAGTATTAGGGGTTGGTTCTGTATTAGTAGGGTGATTATTGCTCGTACCAGACCAATTCACTGGAGTGGTATTGGGGGGTACATTGCTACCACCAGAAGGAGGCTGATTGGGGTTAGGATTACCGCCGCCACCGATTGGACGATTGCTACCCCAATGTCCTTCAGAACCACCCCCTATAGGGCGATTACTGCCACCGTGATGAGAGCCATCAGGGTGTTGGTTGGCATTCCACCAGCCATGATTACTACCCTGTCCATTCCATTGTCCGCCCCCATGATTGCCACCGTGGTTTCCACCATTGTGACCTCCGCCCCCGTGGTTATTATTACCACCACCATGATTATTGCTGCCGCCGTGGTTATCTTTATCCTTGCTAGAGTCGATAACCCAAACATTGCCGCCTGATCCACCACTAAAACCTACAAAGCCATCATTAAATTGGGTGTAGGTAGCAGCTTGTTGAGCAGGTTGATAAGCAACATAGACAGGCTGTTGAGTAGTCCGGCGTGTAGTTGTTGTTACACGACGTATAGTACGTTTTTCTGAACGAATAATTGTTTTAGTGATAGTACCGCAGTTTCGATTAGCGGCTTGAGCGCGTGCCTGAGCTTGTGCACGTGCTTGTTGAGCCTGACGCATGGCAACTAAGCGTGCTTGTTGTTGAGCACGTAACTGATATTGTTGGTGGGCACGTAAACGGGTTTGATAGCCTGCATGAGGTTGTCCACGTTTCATATGACGTGCAGCAGGATAGCCATGAGTGGGACGATAGCTG
>JBDKGX010000063.1:0-14501 GCA_039797965.1 Pseudomonadota bacterium | reverse complement strand
AGCTTCACTCGATTGAGAACATGATCCACGATTTGATAGCAGTCTATCAACGTATCTTATGATAGGATATAAACCAAAGCATGATTTTATAGCATTTATAGGACAAGTTTGAATGTCTATGGAGTTGGTAAGGCGTATTTTGATTATTCAAGTCACACGTATTGGTGATACGTTGTTGGCTACGCCTGCGATCAAAGCAGTAGCTGAGTATTTTCCACAAGCTAAAATCACTGTTTTGGCTCACCCTAAACGGCGAGAGTTGTTTTTACATAATCCTTATATTAACCAAGTCGCTAGTATCACTAAACTTTCTAGCATATTCAAAGGGTTTTTTATTAAGGAGCCTTATGATTTAGCTTTTGTTTATGGCTTTGAAAAAAATTTAGTTAAATTTGCTATTAAAGTCTCTAAAAAAGTTATTGCTTTTGACCAATCAGACGATGCGTTGAATAGACAATTAGCTGTAGTAGTCAATCCAGAAGGGCAAGATAATTATACGGCAGTCGATTATCTGTTAAAATTACCTCAGGCAGTAGGTATTAACCAAACTGTAAGCAAACGGCTCATTTTTAAGTTAACTGATAACGAAATTAGTGCAGCTAAAAAACGTTTAAAAGTATTATTAGAGGGTAACAACCTATTAGTAGGGCTGCAGATTGCGAGTTTTTCTACCAAAAGTTATCGTGATTGGCCTGTTGAGCATTTTGCTCAGTTAGCACAACAATTAAAAGTAAAATACCCCAATACACATTTTTTGATTTTTGGTGGTAAAGCTGAGGAAGATCGTATTCAGTGGCTTGCTCAGCAGTTACCAGATTATGTTACACCTTTAGCAGGTAAACTAAGTTTACGTGAAACTGCTGCATGCATGAGCTTATTAGATTTATATGTAGGAATTGATACAGGGCCTACGCATTTAATGGGATGTTTTGAGGTTCCTATGGTTATTCTTTACCATCATGCTTCCGAGCAATTAAAGCCTATAGGTCATCCTAGTTTAATAGTACTGTCTCATCCAGACGAAGATTTAGCGGGTAGACATAATATGGCTGATATTGCTGTGAGTAACGTCTTATTAAACTGTACAAAAGTACTGGGGTTAGAAAGTATATAATGCGTATTCTTCACACGGAATCTTCTTGTGGTTGGGGGGGGCAAGAAATTCGTATTTTGACTGAGTGTATAGGTTTTATCAATAGAGGACATTCGGTCACCCTATTATGCTCGGCTAAGTCAAATCTACATAGAGCGGCTTTAGATAAAGGTATTCCTATAGCTTTAGCACCGATTAGCAAAAAAACCTTTATAAATCTGTTGTGGCTAAGAAATTGGTTAAATACTCAGAGTAGTCAATTCGATATTATTAATACTCATAGTTCAACTGACTCATGGCTGGTGGCATTAGCAAGTCAATTAATATCGAAGCCTTTACCGCTTATAAGAACTCGCCATGTGTCTTCGCCTATTAATTTAAAATGGTCGACTACATGGCTCTATCAGCGAGCAGTTGAGCACATTGTGGTAACAGGTGAGCCTCTGCGTGAGCAACTAATTTATATTAACCATTTTACGCCTTCTAGCCTGACCTCTATTCCAACAGGTATAGACTTAAAACGCTTTTATCCTAGAAATAAAGTGGCCATAAAAAAACAGCTAGGATTAGAGGGAAGTGTTATTGGTATTCTAGCTACATTAAGAAACTGGAAAGGGCATAAATACCTATTAAAAGCTTTTCATATTTTGAATAAACAGCATGATCATTTAAAGCTTTTAATAGTAGGTGATGGGCCTCAAGCAAATAACATTCAAAACCTAATTAATGAGTTGGATATCAGTAATTGTGTTTATTGTGTCGGACAGCAAGACAATCCAGAGCTTTGGCTGAATGCTATGGACATTTTTGTATTACCTTCTTATGGTGATGAGGGTGTATCACAAGCCGTTATGCAAGCAATGGCAAGCAATATACCAGTAATTACAACAGCTGTCGGTGGTATGACTGATGCTGTACAAGATCGGCAAACAGGGTTACTGATAGAAACACATAGTAGTGATGCTATTGTAACAGCTATTAATGAACTCATAGCCAACCCCAATTTAGCACAACAACTGGCACAGGCAGGTTATAACCGAGCGCAACAGTTTTTTGGTATTGATACTATGTTAGATAAAATGGAGTTAGTCTTTAACTCTGTGCTACAGAAAAAGTAGGGGTGCTAAAGAAAGTGTGTGGCATTGCAGGTTTTATAGGGCACGAAGCGATACCAAATCAAGTCATTAATAAGGTGTTAACTTCATTATTAAATAGAGGGCCTGACGCGCAGTGTTGGCAAGGTTGGGATAGCCTATTGAGGGATAGTAAAACTAATCCATATTTAGTATTAGCCCATACTCGACTCTCTATTCGAGATTTAAGTACTCATGCTAATCAGCCCATGTCTAATCATACACAAGATATTTGGCTATGTTATAACGGTGAGGTATATGGTTGGGAGCAAGATGCTAGCTTCTTAAAGTCGCAAGGTATAGTTTTTAACACATACTCCGATACAGAGTTTATTTTATATGCTTATCAGTATTGGGGTTTAGATGGATTAATTTCTCGATTACGAGGCATGTTCGCTTTAGCAATTTTAGATTTTCGTAAGAATAGTTTATATGTCCTACGAGATCGGATGGGTCTAAAACCAGTTGTATATCATCATAGTGATAAAGGCTTTGCATTTGGGTCTACAGTGAGGAGTTTAATTCCTTGGCTTCCTAAAGAGGCTAAAGTATTTAACCCTCTAGGTATAGATGCTTATTTAGCCCATCGTTACATACCAGCGCCTTTGACTATTTTAAAGGGAGTTAGTCGTCTAGAAAATGGTCATTATCTCCATTACGACCTTAAGCATAATCAGCTAATTAAGCGTTGCTATTGGTATCCTGAAAAGTTAACACCAGACAATCTAAAAAATGTTCTAGATGAGAGTATTCAACTTCGTACTGTCTCTGATCGCCCTGTAGGCTTGTTTTTAAGTGGAGGTGTAGATTCTAGTGTCATTGCACAGCGTTTATCAGCTTTAGGTTTTGAGAATATTCAAGCTTTTACGGCAAAATTTGCTAATAGCCATATGGATGAAAGTGAGCGAGCGGAGCAGTTAGCTCGCTATTTAAACTTAACCCAATCTAATATCGAAATACCTACTGATATTAAAAACGATTTTGAAAACATTATTGCAGATTTAGACGAACCTTTTGCCGACCCTTCTAGCTTTCCATTATGGTACTTATCCAAAGCGGCTACTCAGTCTGTTAAAGTAGTGCTTAATGGAGATGGTGGTGATGAACTATTTGCTGGATACAAGCGTTATCAACAACATATGCGCTCAGCATGGCGTAATAAATTGTACTTACCCGTTGGACGTTTTCGATCGATTCAACGCAAAGGGCTTTCTAAAGTTTGGAATGAGTCGACTTTCAATTGGGTGGATGCTTATAGCCTACGTTTTTCAGGGTTTAATATAGGGCAACGTTTAGCCTTACAACCTGATTTAAAGATTAGAGCACATTATTGGCGAGTACCTGATAAGACATCTAATACTATAGAGACATTATTAAATATAGATCATTTTAATTACTTACCTGAATATATTCTTCGTAAAGCTGATTTAATGACAATGGCGCATGGGCTCGAAGGACGCTCACCTTTACTGGATCAGTATTTCGTACAAAGTGCTTTTGGTCTTTCAGGGCAACAGCGATTTACTAAACCCGCTAAAAAGGCTTTAGTAGAGTTAGCCAGATTGCCTAATGAGCTAAATCCAATTTTACAAAAAAAACAGGGATTTAATCCGCCGCTTGATCCTTGGCTAGAGAAAGATTTAAAAAGTTATACTATAGATTTGGGTAGAAATTTAGATGATCTATCTTCAGGACAATTAGAGTCAGATACAGTAGATCAAGTGAAAAATTTTTACTATCAAGGATATAGTAGTTATGGCGAGCAGTTATTGCAGCTAATTATTCTGAAGGTTAGTTTAGAGCAGTATAGTGAGTTAATATGAAGATAGCTTTTATTGATGTGACAGCCACAGTTTCATTTGGTGGTATTCAAACTGCGGTATGGGAGCTAGCTATTGCTTTAACTGATTTAGGATATGATATTACAGTTTTTAGTGGTGAGGGAAGTATTCAGCCTAACTTACGTGGTCGAAAAATCAAAATTTTACAGTACCCTTTTATCGCACGTGAGCGCTTTTGGAAACTAGGTAGCCGTTTCCAGCGCATTATGGAAAGAGTAAGTTTTGCAAAAGCCTCATACAAGTCCGTAAAAAGTTTTGATTTTGATTGGGTAGTACTAACGAAACCTTTTGATTTTTTCTGGGCATATTTATTAAGTGCCAATACAAGTACTATTTTTATGAGTGGCGGTACAGATTTTTATAAAATTGATAAAAAATTATCTAAGCGTATTTGTGTTTGGGTTGCTTGTAGCCATTTTAATGCATGGCAAATTCAGAACCACTATAAAAAATTTCCTGATGTCATCTATAATGGTGTAGATATCAATCATTTTAAACCTAATACTCTAGTTCGAAATTTAAAACGCCGAGAGTTAAAGTATGACGAGCAAGATATTATATTAGCATTTGCTGGTCGTTTGGTGGGTTGGAAGGGTATTAGGTTAATAATAGAGGTGTTGGCTAAATATTTTTATAGCAAGCCTCATATAAAGTTATTGATTATTGGTGATGGTCCGGAGTTGGGGCAATTACAAAAATCGGTACGTGAATATCAGCTAGATAATAGGGTGAGTTGGTTAGGTAAAGTTAGTCATAGTCATATACCAGATTATTATAATGCGGCGGATATAGGGGTTTTTCCTAGTATTGGAGATGAGGCTTTTGGAATAACTATTGCCGAGGCTATGAGCTGTGGATTGCCAGTCATAGCAAGTTACATTGGTGGTATTCCAGAGCTAGTAGGTAATGATGAACAGTGTGGTTTGTTGTTTACGACAGGGCATGTGGATGATTTGGCTGAAAAAATAAACAATCTTTTGAACTCAGATAAACACCTGAGAATGGGAATTAAAGCTAGAGAGCGCATCATGCAACAGTTTACATGGCAACATTCTGCACAGCGCTTATTAAAAGCAATAAAAAGTAGTATGTAATGAGAATAGCCTATATTGACCCACATCCCGTACCTGATGAATTGCCAGAAACTATGCAAATTTTGCAAACGGTCGATGCTATGGGAGCGTCGGGCGTTAAAGTTTCATTGATTACTCCTGCCAGTTCTAAATCAGCAGAGTTAATATTGGATAGGGCGTTAAATAATAATGTTCAATTAATACAGTTATCCGATTTTCGCAAGAGATGGTGGTATCCAAAAAGATCTAATCAAGCTTTTTATTGGCAAGCCACTTACTGGGTTAAAAAAAATAAAAAGAACTTTGATGCGATATTGATTAGAAATTTACGCTTAGCAGAGCATTTATTACGTATTTACCATGATTTGCCGATATTTTTCGAGACGCACGAGTTATTTGCTAAAGTGTACGAGGAGGAGAATACTCCTCTGAATAAAAAAAGTTTCAAAAAGCTAAACCGTCTTAAAGAGAGAGAATATTTTGTTTATAGCAAGTCAAGGAGTATTATTGCATTAACACCTTTCTTAATCGAGGATATTGAAACCTATTATTCGTTAAGTCAGTCTTTTGTAGTAGCACCTGATGGCGTTGATCTAGAACTAGCTAATAAAGCACTAGCACAGCCTAAAGATGATAATTATACCCCTATTATTCTATATTTAGGCAGTTTACATCCATGGAAAGGTGTTGATTTTATTATTCGTGTTATGCCTAATATTGAGAGAGGCATATTATGGGTGGCAGGTGGAGATCAAAAAAGAATTAATGAGTTGAAAGACTTGGCAATTAACCTAAAAGTAATTAATCGAGTATTTTTCCTGGGTAGCGTTGTCCCTAAGGAGCGTTTTCATATTATTCATAAAGCTGATGTTTGTGTCTTGCCGCTGAGCGATAATAGTATAGCTACCAGATATACCTCACCATTAAAGCTGTTTGAGTACTTAGCGATGGGTAAATTAATTGTTATTCCTAATATAAGCTCTGTTAGTTTAGTTGTTTCTAACAAGGTCAACGCTTTTACCTTTAAACCCTCCGACTTAATTGATTTTGCCAAAGTATTAAATGATGTGATATCAAACCTTCATGAACTTGCAGAGGTCAGAAAAACAGCTATCAAAACAGCTGAAAATTACAGTTGGACAGCAAGAGCTAAGACTATTATAAAAGCTATTACGTAGGTATTTTTCAGTTTTTTAAATAATTTCTTGATAAGAGTATACCGAAATATATGCCTAAAATTTCTAGCTGAACGTCTTCAAAAAAACCTCTAACCGTAAATTCTGACAAAAAAGATAACAGTATAGCAATGGAAAGGAGGTCTCTTGGTTCCATGCGTTTGCTTTTAGAGTAGTATATTAGTTCTTTTACTACATTTAGATTTAATAAAATAAAACTAAGAAATAAAAATATGCCTCCATAAAGCCACATGGTTAAAAATATATTGTGGGCGCCAATTGGATTTTTTATTAACCAATGATTATGCACAGAAAGATTTTCATTAAAAACTTTGACAAATATTTCACTTCCGTAGCCAAAACCAGTCAAAGGTTTGATTTTTATTAGATCCCATGCTATCCCCCATGTACCACTACCCGATCTTCCGGATGTAGATGTTTGAAATATATGAGCAAAAGTGTTTGGATCAATCAAAATATACCCAATTATAAGGGTAAAAAATGTCATACCTATAAATGTAATAAAACTATACCAATCTTTTTTTATTATAAGCCAGAAAATTATTGTGATGCCAATAGCTAAATAAGCCCCTCTAGCTCCTGTAGAAAAAGTTATTATAAAACTAAGAAAAATTAGTAAATAAACTAAATTATTTGTTATTGACTTTGGATATTTTAGAGTAACTAAAGCAAAAGGCAGAAGTAAAGTTATGTAGTCAGAATAGCCACGATAGTCTCCACCCCCTTGAATAGTAAATGTGCCCAAATCCAGCATCATTTTTATATGTTGTGAAGTATTATAAACACTAATTAGTAATAGGCTTAACACAAAAGTGTATATAATATGATTTGCTTTTGGTTGGGTGATTGAAATTATAGTTGTTATAATAAAAGTGGTGAAAAATATTTTTATATAAATATTAGTCTTTATCAAAGACCAACTAATTTGTTTATCTATTGATATAGATAAGCTATAAGTAAAGCCCAAAAATAAAATTAATATTAAATATATAAGAGGTTCTTTGTAAAGGCTGCGGCTAAAGGATTTATCATTAAGCCACGCAAAAATTGTTGCAATTATAAGTATTAAAAAGCTAAACTCTTGAATAAGGTTGTTTTCTGGAATTAAAAAAAAAGAAGATAAATTAAAAGAAAAGTCTTACTTAATGGTTTATAAATAGACCCCTTATCTAAGAGTCTAATAGAAGAAAGAATACTATCAATAGTCATCTGAAACATAGATTTTGTGAGGTTAGGCAATAGTATTTTTATTTTTTATAAAAGGCAAGGGTAGTGTTTTATTTAAACACCGACTATTCTTACTATCCTCACACCCTGCCTTACCACAAGGCGCACACTCCCATTCTTGTTGTACTACTGTGTGTTTGCCTACTTGCTGTACACCATTGCGTTTAGGGTAAGGATTAACAGCTATTTGATCCCAGCCATTCGGCCAAGGCCCCCAATCAAATGCGCCTGAGGGGCCAAAAATGGCTAGAACGGGTGTATCGACGGCTGCCGCCATATTCATCGGCGCACTATCCACTCCAAAGAAAAACTCAGCATAAGCAGATAATGCAACTATCTCTTTTAAACTTAATTTGCCGCCTAAATCAATGGGTTTAGTTTGGCATTGGCTAATAATATTATTAAGCTTTTCACGCTCTTTTGCATCAGGGGCACAGGTAAGCACGACTTTTAGCCCTAAAGTACTCTGAATATAGTCAATGGTTTGTGCCATATAATCATCCCGCCAGCATTTAAAAAACCAACGTGATACAGGGTGAATATGTACATAAGGCTTTTGATTCCAACCGGACTCCTTTAATAACTCAAGTACTCGTATTTTATCTTGATTGGAGTAGGAAAGGGTCACGCTAATCGTTTTGGGTACGGCAATATTTTGCAGTAAATCTAAATTACGCAATACTGTATGAAAACGTCCCTCGCGCATAGTATGCGCTTCAGTGACTAAGTACTTACGCCACCACTTTTCATTTTTCTTTAAATAACCAATACGGCGTTGTGCGCCACTAAGCCATCCGAAAATTAATCCCCGATCACCCTCCGTCGTGTTAATACTAATATCAAAATTTTCGCTACGTAACTGTTTGATAAAAGCCATTTGCCGTTTTAAAAACGAATACTTGGACTCGTCTTTATGACGATCAGGTAAAACGAGTACTTGCTTAATATGTGGATGACCAGTAAGCATCGCCTCCGTACCTTTTTTGACTAAAAAAGTTACCTCTGGCGGTTCTGGTAATGTCGCCAGTGCATCTGCCATGGGGCTGGTTAGCAGTACATCCCCAATATTGCGAAACTTCATAATCAAGATTTTCATGGCGCTATTTATATCATAGGCTGACGGACTTTTGATGCTAGAATGAGCTGTTTTTATCACGCCAGTCTTACCCTGCTTATGCTGCATCTGATCTATAGCAACCAACTAGAAACCTTAGCGCGTTTATACGCCGAGTTTTGCCGTACCCAACCGTTATCACCTATGGAACGCGAAACTGTAGTGGTACAAAATGCTGGAATGGGGCGGTGGTTATCTATGCAGACCGCGCTACATAATAAAATTGCAGCCAACACTCGTTATCTATTTCCCGCCGAAGCCACTTGGGAGCTATTGCGTAAAGTACTGCCCACTGTACCTGAACGTGATCCCTGCTCACCCAAATTATTACGGTGGCGTTTACTCCATGAGTTTTTAGAGCACGCAGACCGCTATCCGGAATTACAGCATTATTTACGTGAAGGGGATGAGGGCGCGGCGTGGCAATTAGCCCAACAAGTCGCCACCGTATTTGACGGTTATATCTTCTTTCGACCGTTGTGGATTAAGGACTGGGAAAACCCATTAGTGACCTTGGACGAACACGATTGGCAAGGGCGCTTGTGGCGCAATGGGGTGGTGTCTGAGTCATTACATCATTGGGTAAGGTTACAAGACGAATTTGTCCAAGCCCTGCAAAATCAGCCCCCGCAAAACTTACCTAAGCGTTACGTGTTTTTTTCCATTCCAGCGGTCTCTAAAGCGTATATCAATCTGGTCAACCAAGTGGCACAGTTCATTGATATTTATTTCTTTATTGTTAATCCCACCCATGAGTTTTGGAGCGATATTGAATCTGAAAAGCGTTTAATTAAATTCAATATTGACCAACAAGAACTGACCGATATAGGCAATCCTTTATTAGCTTCATGGGGAATGCAAGGTCGTGACTTTATTGGTAATTTGCGAGCGTTAGAGCCATACCCTATAGAAAAAGATTGCTTTGTTCCGCCAGTATTCGACAAGCGCTTAAGTTCTTTAATGTTGAAAGTCATTCAAAATGATATTTTAGATTTAAAGAATCCAACCCATATAGATATGATCAAGTGGAGTGTTGAAGAAGATTACTCCATACGAGTCCATAGCTGTCATTCGGTCATGCGTGAAGTACAAGTACTCTATGATCAAGTACTCGATGCCTTAGAGCGGGATAATACCCTCGCGCCCTCTGATATGGTGGTGATGACCCCTGATATTGATCAATACGCGCCTTATATAGAGGCTGTGTTTGGTACAGTAAGTAACTCCCCATACCGCCTGCCGTTTAGTATTGCGGATCAGTCTCCCAAACAATTACACAGCATTATTACGACTTGTCTACAGCTTCTTGAGCTGCCTGATAGCCGTTTTGAAGCCGAGCGACTCTTTGCACTGTTGGAAAATGATTTAGTACGGACGGCTGCTCGTCTCGATGTGAATGATGTTCAACAATGTCGCCAGTGGGTGAGTGCGACTAATATTCGTTGGGGAGTGGATGCTGAACGTCGTGTCAAACAGGGTGGGGCGGATACTTTTGAGCATACGTGGCGTTATGGATTAGATCGTTTATTGCTGGGTTTTACATTTCCAGAAGATACATTATTAGGCGATGTCTTGCCCTATCCGTATATTGAAGGCTCGCAGGCTCAAGTACTCGGTCGGTTTTTGCAGTGGCTAGAAGTACTGTTTAATCTAGCCGATTGGGGGCGACAACAACAAACCGTGACCGTTTGGGCAGAACGTATCCGTGAATTATTTAAGCAAATGTTTGGCGATACGGACGACCTGAAAACGGTACTGCAAGCGCTTGAGTCGCTGACTCAACAAACCGCAAATGAAGCTAAGTTTGAGCGCCCGATCAGTTGGCGGATTGTGCGTGAGGCATTACGTACTAGCCTAGAACAGCGTAATCAAGCCGAAGGGTTTATGGGGCGGGGGATCACCTTTTGTGCCTTGATGCCTATGCGCAGTGTGCCGTTTAAATGGGTGGGCTTATTGGGGATGCAAGACAAAGCCTTTCCGCGAGTGGATACTTATCTCAGCTTTGATCGTTTGGCACATGATAAAAAACAACGGGGTGATCGTTCACGACGCGAAGAAGACCGTTATTTATTTTTAGAAAGCGTATTATCGGCGCGGTCACGACTTTATATTAGCTATGTGGGGCAAAGTATCCATGATAATAGTGAAATCATGCCCTCGATATTGGTGAGTGAACTACTCGATTATATTCAAAAACGCTTTGATATTGAGCCAAAGCAATTAATTACTAAACATCCTTTACAACCCTTTAGTACTCGCTATTTTACCAGTGAGCATTTATTTACTTATTCCGCTCATTATGCCGAAGCCTATAAAGCGCGCCATCAAGCGCCGCAATCGTGTGTAGAGTTTTGGCAAGCTCAACCATTACCGCCCTTACACGATGACTATAAACACATTAGTTTAGAAACCTTAGTCAGCTTTTATCGTCAACCTGCCAGAGATTTTTTAAGTAAACGCTTAAATCTAAAAATTCGTGATCGCCATATTGATTTGCCTGAGCGCGAACCGTTTACATTAGAAAACTATGCAGATCAAACGATTGCTAAAAAATTACTAGAGCAACATTTAAACCAAACAGTAGCTCCTCAAGTACTTTGTAAACAATTACGTGCTGAGGGTATTTTGCCACATGGTAAGCCGGGCGATTTACTCTATGAAAAACAAGTTGAACGGACTGAGCAGTTTTATAATGGCTTGCAGGCAGAGGGTACTTTAGAGTGGCTCCCCAATATAAATTTTGATTTTAAATTTAACGATTTTCAGCTCCACGGCAGTATTAATGATTTGACGATTAAAGGGCGGGTCATTTTTATTCTAGGCAAAGTACACGCATGGCAATGGGTCGATATTTGGTTAAAGCATTTAGCGTTGAATCATCTAGCCGATGCGCCGACTAACACTACTGTAATTTATACTGAAGAGAGGGTGTTTAAGTTAGGTGTATTAAATGAAAGTACTCAACTATTGTTAGAGCAATTTATTAGTACTTATTGGCAAGGGATGTGCGAGCCATTGCCGTGTTTTCCCAAAGCAGGGTTTGCTTATGCGGAAGCGGGTAAAATGGATTTAAAAAAAGCGTTAGTTGCTTGGGAAGGTACTGATTATAAAGACAGTCAAGGTGAGAGTGAAAAACCGGAAAATGCTTTGCTGTATCGAGGTTTAGAGCCTATTAATGATGGGCAATTTGCTGATTTAGCCAAGCAGTTTTGGTTGCCTTTGGCAAATCTTTTAAAAAGTCAGTAGGGCAATCGATTTGTACAATTGCCCTTGGCGTTAATTACATAAACACATCACGAGTGAAATTGTTATACCAGCTATAGGCATACTGGGCGTCCATTAAATGGTCTTCATCAGATGCCGCTAAAGGTGACATGCCGCCCGAGTCGGGAATCGCTTCAATACTCAACCGATCACCCGACAAACGATATACCGCTACAATCGAAATGGCATAACCTTCGCCCACCACACTATAGCAGCCATTATTAAAGGAGGTGCGTCCTACTGCGCGTCCATTTAATAAAGCAGCAATCGCTAAAGCACAGGCTTTGGCTTCCGAGTTGGCGGCAAAACCAGATTTAGGTAAGGGGGCGGCCGTACATGCATCACCAATCACATGAATATTCGGTTTAAGGGTTGATTCAAAACTTTCTAACTGCACCGGACACCAACCACTGCTATCGGTCAATCCTGCTGTGAAGGCTAAAGCTCCGGCTTTTTGTGCGGGGATAATATTTAGTACTGAGGCAGTAACGGTTTGTTTTCCAGCAGTAATGACTTGTTTTTGTGCGGCATTCAACGTGGTAATGGTTTTATCAGCTCCCGAAACCCATTCAATCAGTGAGTTATTCGTGCCATAGCCATATAACTTCATCCACGCTTCTTCAAATAAAGGCTGCTTAGTGAAGGTAAGCTTGGGATCGAGGATGAGTACTTTGCTATTAGGTTTGTATTGTTTGAAATAACGTGCCACTTGGCTAGCCCGCTCATAGGGTGCAGGTGGGCAGCGATACGGATTCGGGGGCGCTACCATCACAAATGTACCCCCATTGGGCATTGCTTCGAGTTGCGAGCGTAAAAGCGTAGTCTGAGTCCCTGCTTTCCAAGCGTGTGGAATAGTATTTTCTGCAATATCAGCACTATAGCCCGCTATTGTGTCATAGCGATAATCAATGCCCGGAGAGACCACACAACGGTCATAGCTAAAATTACCTGCTGTGGTTTTGACCTGCCGAGTACTCGCATCAATCCCCGTGACCTCAGCAATCACCACATTGATGCCACGCTTTTTTAACCCTTCGTAGTCAAATTTTAAAGAGTCTAAAGTACGATCACCACTGAGTACTTCATTGCTCATATAGCAGGTGTAGTAATAGGGATTTTTCTCGATGAGAGTGACTTCAATGCTAGGATCAGCCAGCTTTAAGTACTTAGCAACCGTAGCGCCTCCTGTTCCGCCCCCAACTACTACGACTTTAGCATTAGCTCCCCAACTGCGAGTGGCAATACCAGATGTTAAAACCAGTCCACCTGCCATAGCGGCTTTTAGAAAATCACGACGTTTTAGTTTCATAATGTACTCTCACTAAACCGTAATGCCACTAGCAACGGCTGGGTTGAATAACGGTAAGGCTTCGGCTTTGAGGTCATAGCGCTGGGCTAAAGGATGACTTTGAATCCCCAGTACTTCACGCAAAGCAGCATGTAAATGCTTGGTTTGTAAATAAATGCCATTTTTATCATCGCGTTGCAAAGTACTTGGGTTTATTTTGGTTTGCTCGTGGTTAGCGCCACTTATACCCACTATGCGATTTGCCCAAGGTGCGTTTTTCGCCATGATAAAATCACTACCCAGCGACCAATGATCTTTTCCGTTGGTGGAGTTATAGCTAGGAGTTCGCCCCACATCAGAGGTGACATGCACAATGAGTCGATCGGCTAAGCCCATGCCCTCAGCTTTAGTCCATGCGTAATCCAGTAATCGAGTCAGATCAGTGAGGGTATTGCTATGACTGGCGTCATGATTGCCATGCGAGTCCCAACCTCCTGTCCCAAAGCTTCCTGTTGCGGTTAGACCTGCGGCGGCTAGTACTAAAAACATATGCAGTTCACGAACCCCATTACGTTTAGCACCCGTTAGATCCAAGGTATCTAATTGTGACGGTAATACCGTGGATAGGGCTTGCATCGCAACAGTACCTTGGCGAGCGCGTTGCAGCTCATCTAGTTTACGTTGCCAGCGAGGCAAATTATCGGGTTGAGTGCGTAGGGTCGTTAAGCGTTGAGCCGCATATTTATGTACTAGATCTAGATGAGAGTTGGAGTAGTAAGTCTTAGTACCACGATCAAAATTAGGATTTGCTAGAGTACGTAATAAGCTCTCATCCGGTAATGCAGTAAACGGCATAATCCCCACTGAGCCTTCAAACCCCCCTTGACGTACAAAGGGCATCGGTAGATTAGCACCTACTGCGGCGGCGTATAGTTCATTAGTCGATGGTAAACCTTCGACTAAGCTACCTGTATGACGAGTACGGGCTGCAACATCATGACCATTGGTAAACATGACAATGCCATTTACCGCCATGATGTAGGAGTAGTACTTGTTAAAAAAGGCTGTATTTTCACCGATGGGCGCAAAGCGTAAATTACCTGTACCTCCCGCTTTTTGAGTACTTGCCCATTTGTTAATGCTGACATTCTCCCGCGGATCGGCAAATGAGCTATGATCCCATCCTCCCCCTAAGTGCAATGTCAGGAGTACTTTACCGGTATGTAGCGCTGGAGCTGCCGCTTGGGCAGTATTAAAACTCGGCAAAGTACT
>JBDKGX010000062.1:0-14798 GCA_039797965.1 Pseudomonadota bacterium | reverse complement strand
AAGGGAGTACTTTTTAAGCGTTTTGCGGATATAGATGTTTTTGACATTGAAGTTTCTACCCAAGATGTTGAAGAGTTTATTACCGTTGTTAAAAATATTGCCGTAACTTTTGGCGGTATTAATCTCGAAGATATTAGTGCACCCCGTTGTTTTGAAATCGAAAAACGCTTGCAAGCGATGCTGGATATTCCTGTTTTTCATGATGATCAGCATGGTACCGCTACGATTATTGCGGCGGGTTTGATCAATGCCTTAGAGTTGCAGGGCAAAACTATTGATCAGGTAAAAATAGTTTGTTTAGGTGCAGGTGCTGCGGGCATTGCTTCGATGAACATGCTAACTGCACTAGGAGCTAAAAAAGCAAACCTAACCATGGTCGATAGCAAGGGCATTATTCATACTGAGCGTACTGACTTAAATGAATACAAAGCTGCTTATGCACAAACCACTAGCAAACGTACCTTATCGGAGGCTTGCGAGGGGGCGGACGTCTTTATTGGCTTATCGGGGCCTAACTTATTAAGTGTCGATGATTTAAAAGCGATGGCGGCTAAGCCCATTGTATTTGCATTATCTAACCCTAATCCCGAAATTGCCCGTGATTTAGCCCTACAAACGCGTGATGATTTGATTATGGCTACGGGGCGCAGTGATTATCCTAATCAAATCAATAATGTACTCGGTTTTCCTTTCTTATTCCGAGGTGCATTAGATGTAAGAGCTAAATGCATTAATACTGAAATGTTAGTCGCGGCTGTGCAAGGTTTAGCTCAATTGGCACGTGAACCTGTAACACAGGCAGTGTTGGACGCTTACAAACTTGATCAGTTAGCCTTTGGCAAAGACTATATTGTACCCAAACCTTTAGATGCACGCTTACGCGAGCGTATTCCAGCGATTGTTGCTAAGGCAGCCGTAGATTATGGAGTAGCCCGTTTACCTTTAAAAAGCTAATCATTAGTTTTTTTGATTGAGACTAGCCGAGTACTTTAAAGCAAAGTACTCGAAATAGATGACTCTACTCATTAGAGAGTAAAATTAAACGCTCACCTTTTTTATGAATAGCATAACGCAGACCTACTGCATAAGTTTGCTGAGCATTATTAGTTTCACCCAGTTCTTTTAGTAATTCAGCTAACTCTAAATAAGCCTCAGCATTAGGTGCTTGATTAACACTAGACTCATAATAATGCTTAGCTAAGGCATTATTAGATTGTTGTTTATATAAACGAGCCATCATTAAAAGTAATACGGGGTTGTTACCCTGAGTACTTTGCCATTGTTGGGCATTTCTTAACGCTTGGTCTAGATTAGGTTGTGGAATACGTCCATATAAATCTGCCAGTTTATCAGACCAAAATTGATTTAAATTGGTTTCAAGCCACTCAGCACTAGTAATATAATCTTGGGCTTTCATTAAAGATTGTGCATATAAATAGATAGCTTCTGGATGTAGGGTTACTTCAGAAGGTAAGCGTTGCCATAGGTTTTTTAACTTAGGGCTACCACCTTCTTTTAGTTGTTTTTCAAATAAACCTTCCAAAGTGGCTTTTTCTACTTTATACATATCCTCTGGCTTTAAGACTTTTTGCGCTAATAACTCAGGTAGCAAAGCTAATAATTCATCCCAGCTTTCTCTAAAATAAAGTACTCGTGCTAATAGTTTTAAAACATAAGGATGTTTGGGATAAGTTTGTTGTAAATTTATTAAAGTGGCATAGGCTTGCTCAAATTGTTGAGCGGTGATTTGCATATCTGCCTGAGAAACTCCCACTGCTAAGCGGGCGCTAGAATCATGTTGTAAGGCTTGGCGTAGCCACTCATCTCGTCGATCATAGGCCTCTTGCATATGAGCCGCACGAGCCGCAGCAATATAACTCACCATTGGTGTATCAGCAGCATCGATTTGGTGCAATAGTAGTTTTTCAGCGCGGCTCCAATTACCTTCGGTAAGTTTAACTAGACCCCGTGCAAGGGTACGTTGCCGATAATATTTTTTTAAACGTTGTCGCAATCCTAATAAGCCATAAATAGCATTTAAAGCTAAGTGTAATGCTAAAAAAGCTAAACCAATATATAAAATGAAAGCAGCAGTACGCCCTTGAATAATATGAGTGGGCTCACTATTCCAACTCACTAAAGTAATGCCTGGGTATTGAATAGACCAGTATACTAATGCGATAAAAGCAGCAATAGCTAATACTAAACCAACTAAATAACGCATTATGGTTTAACCTCATGAGCTTGAGGTAAATTAATGTTATTTAAACGTTTAAGACTGGCACTGATATCTGGTTTATCAAAGTTACTGATCAGTTGGCTAATTTTTTGTAATTGATCTATGAGTAAGCTAGTTTGTGTTTTAGGATAGTATTGATTAAAGGTAGCTATTAATAATTGAATTTGATCCTGAGCCGCTAGTTGATTATCTTGTAATAAAAGTAATTGCAATGTTTCTAGGCGCACTAATACTAATTGGTAGATTTGTTGACTAGCTGTGCTATCTAAAATAATCGGTAGAGCTTGATCCGTTTGCCGAATCGTAAATGATTCATTAAAGAGTTGTTTAGTTTGTTGAGAGTATTGCTCCCACCACGTTAATTCGCGTTGGTTAGGTTTATTAACGGTTAGCTCTTGTTCTAGTTTTGGTGTTAAGAGTTGGGGTTGAGGCAATGCAGCTCGCAGGTCTTGAATATATTGAGTAATAGTGGGGGTATCCAAACCCTGATAATGATTGAGTGCGCCTATATCTTGAGCAATTTGTTGGCGAACAGGCAAGTACTCAACCACTCCTAAATTGACTAAAAGCTGATCAGCCTCTTTCAAAGCGGCTAAAGCGGCCTCCTTATTATGGGTAATTTGCCACTCACGGTTAGCCAGCCCTAATAAAAACTGTACTTCCGCGATTTGCCAGCCTTGAGGGGTATGAGGTTTAACCGCTTGTTGCAGTTGCCCTTGAATACGCGTAATTTGCTCAGTCTGACTGGCTACTGTTTGCGCAAATTGGCGAGTTTGCTGCTCCAGTGCAGCTATAGTTGCCATCCGCTCTTGAGTTAAACGAGTTTGGCTCTCTAGTAAGCTTTTTAAGTCATTTTCAATGAGTTGTAATTTAGCCTGAGTGGGTACATTTAATAATTGTTGTTGCTGTTTTTGAATAATAACTTGGGCTGCATTAACCTTCATATTCATGCGTTGCCAATGTCGATACCCTGCACCTATCCCTACTACTGTAAAAAATAGCGCTAAAGCGGCTAAGAATATCGCAAAATAATGACTACGTGACGACGAGGGGAGAGTACTTTCAAAGGTAGGTTGCGAAGATTTATCTATCATTATAATTATCCTAAATCCTGTGTAGTGCATCCCACATAGCAGCATCACTGGGATTTTTGGCGGTGTTTATAGTAGTAAAGCCTAAAGTAATAGCAGCTTGAGCTATACGCTCGCTACCGACTAACAAGGCAACATGATGAAGGGAAATCGCCCCTTGCCAACAGCTCACCAAATGCTCTAAGGCCTCTAGGCTGGTGATCATAACCCAGTCTACATCTGACCATTCAATCGGAGAGCAGGGCAAAGGTAGTTTAATGCGCTCGTAAACTTCGCAAAGCGCAACCTTCATACCTCGTGAGACTAAGGTTTCCGCTAATAAAGTACGCCCCCCTTTGCCTTTGACTAGTAATACCGCTTGAGGTGCGAGTACTTTAAAGTTAGGTAATTCCAGCAGCTCTTCACTCGTAAAATAAGTACTGGGCGCATAATTGACTGTTAAACCATAATGCGTTAGCGCTTGAGTAGTCGCTTTGCCAATGCTAGCAATTTTAAGGGATTGAAGTACTTGAGGATTAGCGTGAGGCAGTTGTTTTATAAAGTACTCAACCGCATTAGGACTGGTAAAAATGGCTAATGAATAAGTACTCAGTACTTCATGCTTATTCAATGCCTCACAAAGTACGGGCTGAATATCCAGCAAAGGGCAAGCGATTACTGTAGCGCCCGCGTTTTTTAAGCGAGTACTTAAGGCTTGTGCTTGATGAGCGGGACGGGTAATCACAAGCGTTTTACCCGCCAGTGTCAGCGTTGAGTTTACACTCATACCGAGACTTCAACCCCTAATAAGGCGAGTACTTTGTCTCCCCCTTGGCGCAATAAATCTTCAGCAATCGCAACACCGAGTACTTCGGGTTGTTCAATACTGCCTGATTGCTGATAGGTAAAGGTTTGCGAGCCATCGGGATAACCAATGAGACCCCGCATGTGCAAAGTACTGCCTTCTAATTCAGCAAAACCTGCGACTGGAATTTGGCAACCGCCATTGAGACGTTTATTCATAGCGCGTTCGGCACGTACCCTGAGCGCGGTTACGGGATGGTTCAAGGGTGCTAGTAATTGCTCAATCCGCGTATCACCTTGGCGGCATTCAATCCCAATCGCCCCTTGCCCAATCGCGGGCAAACTATCCTCAGTACTTAAATACGCCGTAATACGCGCTTGAAAACCTAAACGGATTAAGCCCGCAGCGGCGAGAATAATCGCGTCATATTCACCTTTATCGAGTTTGCTGAGGCGCGTATTGACGTTACCACGTAAATCTTTAATGACCAGATGTGGAAAGCGGGCACGTAATTGCGTTTGACGGCGTAAACTGGAAGTGCCCACTATCGCGCCATGCGGTAATTCAGCCAAAGTTTGATAGTGATTAGATACAAACGCATCACGGGGGTCTTCACGTTCCATAATAACAGGTAGATGTAACCCTTCGGGAAATTCCATCGGTACATCTTTCATGGAATGCACGGCAATATCGGCCGTCCCTTCAAGCATACCCGCCTCTAGTTCTTTAACGAATAAGCCTTTGCCTCCGATTTTAGAAAGAGGGCTATCTAAAATTTTATCGCCACGCGTGACCATTCCTACCATTTCGATTTGAAGGTCAGGATGATGGTGTTTGAGTTGAGCTGCGACGTGTTCAGCTTGCCACATCGCCAAGGGGCTGGTGCGGGTTGCAATGCGGATAATGTCAGCCATATGCCTATAAAGTCTGTTAAATGAATGCTTGCGACTTTACGGCAAAGTACTCGAAAGTTCCAGCTAACTACAGGAGTACTATGCGTATTTAGGAGGTTTAATGACGGGATAATGAGATGATTTGTTTGGTAATTATTAATTTATAAACAGCGTAGTACAACAATAAACCTGTTGCATCAGCCACAACATCACCCCAAGACATAGAGCGCCAAGTAGTCATGCCCTGAAAAATTTCAATCAATCCACCATAGGCTAATAAGGGAGCAAATACAAAAAGCCAAAACGATCTAGGCCATGCCAAGTGAAAAAGGGCAGCAAAAATAAAAAAAGCCGTAGCATGTTGGATTTTGTCATTGGCTAAATCAGCAACAGGTAAGGGGGAGTGACTTAAAGCTACTACCAGACCTAATGCTAATAAACCAATACAAAATACTCTGAAACTATATAAATAGCGGGGAGTACTTTGCAGTGTGGTACGAAGTCGATGGAGCAATGAGTACATGGTGAAATCTAAATCCTTTAGGCTAAGGGCAAGATTTATAGCATGGGATTGTGACTTTTCAGTGCAAGACTAAAAGTTGCAAAGTAATTCCATCAAAGTACTCCAGAGTAGTGAGGAGTACTTTGCGTAGGGCTTTTACCAACGATAAGTCAGGTTGAGCATGGCACCATTTTCGCGGGAACGTTTATTATCGTAGCGAGTTTCATCGTGATACACATTAGCGGATAGAGCAGTATTTTTGCTAATGGCAAATTCAGCGCCTAAGGAAGCGTATAAAGTTTTGGCTCTGCCGGAGAAACCCTCTTCTTTACTACGACCTACTTTTAGTGAGCCATTGAGTTTAGCACGTTCGCTGAGTGGCATGTCCGCATCTAGGGTGAGTGCATAGCCGCGTTCATTTTTGGGGGCGCTATAGCCTACATCATTACGATCATAGCGTTTGCGAGTACCTTCTAAGCCTACCCACACATTAGGGGTCAAACCGTAATAAGCCCCGACTACCATTTTACGGCCACGATTACCGTCACTTAATCGCATGTTTTGGTGGCGAGCATTAACACGAACACGGTTCATCGGGCGCGTTTTGATTTCAACGGTGGTCATATCCTCAGTCAAGATATTACCGTGCTTATCATTTAAAGAGTGGCGAATGTAAGCAGGGCTACGCTCTTGGCGGACGCCGACTTGGACGCGAGGTCCCATTTGAGCTTGTACGCCTACATGATAGGGCGTAAAGGTTTTTTTATAGTCTTGCCCCACGCGTTTAATTTCCATTGAGCCAGCCCCAGCGCTGAGCTGGATATTGGGCGTTATATTGGTAGAGCCTTGGAGATAAATACTACGTCCGGTGTGACGATACTGCGAATTCTTAAAGCGATGTTTTTCAACGCGTAAGCCGTAATTTGTACCAGTAGCTCGATTTTGGCGTTTATATTGAGCAGAAATTGTGTCGTGAGTGGTCTTATCCGAGGTCGAAATGCGTTCAACACCCGCAGTGAAAAGGTCGTCATATTGACCTGCCATCGCATTGCTAGTGGCTAGCAAGACTAGACCCGCGGGTAAATAGGGTAGGTAATGTTTCATAAGATGTCCTTTAGTTGTCTCGTGTAAGCGTCCATCCGCTGACCTGTTCAGCAAGACCTAGATGCCCTAATTACTTGAACTATAGACATAAAATGCCAGTTAGATCGTGTTGCCCATCATCAAAACTCTACCCTTCATCAGATTGATCAATGAGGTGGAGGCATTTGGCTAATAGTCCTCCCTTCCCATTAGAGATAGTTATAGACCTAGATAAACTATCTTATTGTTTTACGTTTTGTTATGCCGCAGTATTGGGCGGTTCAGTATATTACTGTATTAGTATATTCCGAGGTACATATGAACGCATTACCGGAGTTTGAAAAGCGCGGTCAACAGGAGGTCAAAGCCACCACCTGTTATATGTGCGCCTGTCGCTGCGGCATTAAGGTAACGGTAGAAAACAATAATGTTCGCTATATTCAAGGCAACCGCGATCACCCTATTAATAAGGGGGTGCTTTGTGCCAAAGGTAATGCGGGCATTATGAAGCAAAACTCTCCTGCTAAACTCAACTCGCCCTTATTAAGAAAAGCGGGTACTGAGCGCGGTGCAGGTGAGTTTGAAGCCATTTCTATGGATAAAGCGCTGGATATTTTAGAAGCACGTCTACGTAAAATTCGTGAAACTGACCCTTTAAAGCTCGCCTACTTTACCGGACGTGACCAAATGCAAGCCTTGACAGGGTTTTGGGCGAGTCAGTTTGGGACATTAAACTGGGCAGCTCACGGCGGGTTTTGCTCGGTGAATATGGCGGCAGGTGGTCTCTATACCATGGGGCATGCCTTTTGGGAGTTTGGTGATCCCGATTGGGATAATACCAAGTACTTTATGCTGTGGGGTGTAGCCGATGATCATGCTTCTAACCCGATTAAAATTGGCTTAGAAAAGCTCAAGCGTAATGGCGGCAAATTCGTGTCCGTCAATCCAGCCCGAACAGGGTATCAGGCGATTGCGGATGAATGGATTGGAATTCGTCCGGGGACGGATGCCATGTTAGCGCTGTCCATGTTGCATGTACTCCTTAAAAACGACCAATTCGATTGGGAGTTTTTAATTCGCTATACCAATGCAGCTTATCTCGTTGTCCATACTCCAGACCAAAAAGGTCATGGTTTGATTTTGCGTGATGCAGACAGTAATCCTTTAGTCTGGGATCAAGCAAAAAGTGCTGCTGTGGATGGTACGCAAGCGGATATTGCTCCTGCGTTATTCTTTGAAGGTGAAGTACTTGGTAAGCCCGTTAAATCGGTGATGATGCTGATTGCAGAAGAGTACTTAGACGAACAATATTCGCCTGCTAAAGCCTCCGAAATTTGTGGTGTGCCTGCTGAGCAAATTGAGCGCCTAGCGCTAGAAATGGCACATGTGGCGTTTAAAGAAAGTATTGAAATTGAGGTGCCGGAAGGTTGGACTGATTGGGCGGGACGTAAACATTATAAGTTTATTGGTCGTCCGGTTTCTATGCATGCCATGCGCGGGATTTCAGCTCACTCTAATGGCTTCCAAACCTGTCGTGCGATTCACTTTCTGCAAATTATGCTGGGCACAGTCGATGTTCCCGGTGGGCATTTAGCTAAGCCGCCTTACCCTAAACATATTCCGCCAGCGATTAAGCCTGCCAAAGATTGCGCTCCTAATACGCCATTAAAATCACCGCCGTTAGGTTTCCCGACGGCACCTGAGGATTTAGTACTGGATGCGAATGGCAAACCTAAACGCATTGATAAAGCCTATTCGTGGGATGCGCCCATGTCGAATCATGGCTTAATGCATATGGTGATTACTAATGCGGTGAAAGGTGATCCATATTACATCGACACACTGATGATGTTTATGGCGAATATGGCATGGAATTCGACCATGAATACCGCCGAAATTCAGAAAATGCTGGTCGAAAAGCATGACAATGGCGAATATAAAATTCCCTTTATTGTAGTGACCGATGCTTACCATTCTGAAATGGTCAATTTTGCTGATCTTATTATTCCCGATACGACCTATTTAGAGCGTTGGGACACGATTTCTATGTTGGATCGCCCGATTTCTGAGCCACACGCCGCTTGTGATGCGATTAGACAGCCAATTATTAAGCCCGAACGTGATGTTAAACCGTGGCAAGAAGTGCAGATTGAATTGGGTTTACGTCTAGGTTTTCCCGCCCTGACTAATCCAGATGGCACTCGTAAATATAAGGACTACCAAGACTTTATTATTAACTGGGAAAAAGAGCCGGGGATTGGTTTCTTGGCGGGATGGCGTTTGGATGAAAATGGCAACGAAGTCCATCTACGTGGCAAACCGAATCCTAAACAGTGGGAGCGTTACGCTGAAGAGGGTGCATTCTTTGAGTACCATTTGCCTAAACATACTCGCTACTACCGCCATGCTAATAAGGACTACTTAGAGCTGGCTAAAAGTGCCGCTTGGGTCGGCTCGACTAAGCAAATTGTGATGGAGCTATATTCCGAAACTCAGCAACGCTTTAAGTTGGCGGGTCAAGGTTTATACGAGGGGCCTATGCCGACCGAGGAGCATCACAAAGAGCGTTTAAGCAAGTACTTTAACCCATTACCGTTCTACTACAAGCCATTGGAGCAATGTCGGATTGATGAGGATGAGTACCCGTTCTATGCGGTCAATCAGCGCCCCATGTTCATGTACCACTCATGGGATTCGCAAAATGCGTGGTTACGTCAAATTTGCGCTCAAAACTACCTGTATATGAATCGTCAACGCGGCGAAAGCATGGGCTTAGCCGACCTGTCATGGGTTTGGGTCGAATCTCACAATGGCAAAATCCGTGTGCAATTAAAACTTATTGAAGGTTGCCAAGCCGATACGGTGTGGACATGGAACGCAATTGCTAAACAAGAAGGCGCCTGGGGCTTAAAAGAGGGTGCCAATGAAGCGAAAAAAGGCTTCCTGATGAACCACCTCATTTCCGAGCTACTGCCTAAGCAAAATGATGTACTGGATAATGTCACCAATTCTGATCCGATTACGGGTCAAGCCGCTTGGTATGATCTCAAAGTCAAAATTTATCCCGCCGATGAGGAAGGTACTTGGCCTGTGTTCCCTGCTATTAAACCTTTACCTAATGGCAATGAGTCGCCTGATACCTTGCGTTATCAAACCCATACGGCGGTTAATTTAGTGCGTCCGATGGATGATGTGTTAAATCGCGGCAGCGTGCATGACGCTAATCGTGGCGCATAAGGAGCTTAAACCATGAAACTAGGTTTAGTGATTGATTTAGACGTTTGCGTGGGCTGTCATGGTTGTGCAGTGTCGTGCAAACAATGGAATACTTCGGGGATGACGGGGGCGCTGACCGACTATAACCCCTATGGTCAAGACCCCAGCGGGGTATGGTTTAACCGGATTCGTAGTTATGAAGTCGGTGACTATCCGAATAATAAAACCATCAATTTCCCTATGTCGTGTATGCACTGTGAGCAAGCCGATTGTGTAGATGTATGTCCCACCGGTGCCAGCTATAAGCGTGTGGAAGATGGCATTGTATTAGTCGACCAAGACAAATGTATGGGCTGTAACTACTGCTCATGGGCGTGCCCTTACGGTGCGCGTGAATTAGACCGCTCTACAGGTACTATGAAAAAATGTACCTTGTGTTTAGATCGAATTTATGACGAGCGCTTGGATGAAGTCGATCGCCAACCGTCTTGTGTGATTACTTGCCCCGCGCATGCTCGGCATTTTGGTGATTTTGATGATCCTAACTCTAATGTTAGTACCTTAGTACGTGAGCGTGGTGGTTATCAACTGATGCCCGAATTGGGGTATAGCCCGACTAATCGTTATTTACCCCCTCGCGTAACTCGTTTGATTCCGACTGAAGATGTGAGTAAAAAATCACTGATCAGCTCGGTCAAAGAATGGGTTAATAAGATGGTTGAGCGTTAAGAGGTTACATTATGCATCCCGCTTTTTCTGTTATTGGATTTACCGTAGCCTCTGGTGCGGGGTATGGTTTATTTATCTTATTAGTACTCGCTGAAATTTATGGCTTTGCTGAGATTGATGTTCCGGTTGCCATGAGTGCAGGAGTACTTTCACTACTATTAATCTCTGGCGGTTTATTATCGTCGACTTTGCATTTGGCTAATCCTAAAAATGCATGGCGAGCGTTTTTCCGCTTTAAAACCTCATGGTTATCCCGTGAAGGCGTGTTTGCCATCCTGTTTTATCCGGTAGCTTTGCTGTATTTGATCGGTGTGTATGTCAATGATGCCAAACCGAATGGTTTAGTGTGGTTTGTGGGTTTAAGTGCAGTAGCGATTGCTTTATTAACCGTTTTTAGTACAGGCATGATTTACGGTTGCCTAAAAACCATTCGTCAATGGAATACGGCTTTAACGCCGACCAATTATATTTTATTAGCGCTCGCCACGGGCAGTGTTTTATTAGTCATGATTTTGGCGTTTGCAGGTAAAGATATTAAAGCAGCGGCAGGCGTGTCGATTGCTTTGCTGGGATTAGGGGCTTTGGCGAAAGCTATTTACTATTTTTGGATGAAAACCGTAACAGGTCCCACGATCAATACGGCAACCGGTTTTACGCGGGCGCAAGTACGGTTATTAGACACAGGGCACTCGGCAGGCACTTTCTTAACACAAGAATTTAGCCATCAAACCCCCAGTACTTTATTAATGCAATTACGTGTGGTGGTATTTGCGTTAGGGTTTGCCATACCAGCTACTTTATTGGCGTTTATGATGATGGGTTTACCCAGTGGCTTAGTCGCTTTGGTCGGTGTGATCGCCATGTTTGCGGGTATTGCGGCAGAACGTTGGTTGTTCTTCGCAGAAGCTCGCCACGTGATTAATTTGTATCACGGTGCACAGCATACTTGAGTCTTTTAAAGTACAATCTTGGGGCAATATTTAATTGCCTCAAGTACTCAGTTTTCCGCTCATCCACTTCTTCCAATAAAATCAACCACTCTTCTTTATAAGAATAATTTATTAAAAGTACTCGGTGCTATGGTGTGCTCATTATTGCGAGTGAGTGTTAAGCCATGAGTTCTGTAGTGCTTTCAGTTTATTATCGTCATAAACAAGGTGGCTTTACCAAACGCCTGTATCGGGCTTTTAAAGCCATTGCTAGCTCTGATCAGCACCTCATTTATGTCTCAACTGAAGTACTTCCCGTAGACGATGCCAATATAGAGCCAGTGATTTTACCCATGAAATCCAAAGCAGGTTCACCGCTCTACTGGCCTGAGTTTTACATTCGTGCCTTACTAAAAATTCGTGAGCTCAATCGCCAACATGATATTCAAACTCACCTCATTTTTTCGTTTTTCTATGCTACGTTGTCGATTTTGGCAAGCATTGGACAGGGCGTAAAAACGATTACCTTTGTGCGGGGTGATGATGTTTTTGATGCACAATTTAAGTCCTTTGCCCCCCTACGTAGTGCGGTGCATCGAGTACTGGAGTTGATTGGCGTGAAGTACTCAGCAAAAGTACTCCCCACAAATCAGCAAATGTGCCAAGCCATTATTGAGCGGGCAGGGCATGCCCAAAAAATGCAAACATTACCGAATGACATTACTACTCAACCGCTTCCGATTAAGCTGCCCAATTTGCGCCAGCAACACTTAAATATAGCCACGGTGTCGGTGCTCAATGAGCGCAAAAATATTCATTTAGTGATTGAAGCGTTGAGTCAGTTGCAGCAATACGACTGGCATTATTGGGTGATAGGTGCTGACACAAGCGGCAAAAACTATCTGGCACGACTTAAAGCTCAAGCTCGTATGGCAGGCATTGAGGAGCGAGTTCACTTTATGGGTTGGCAAAATAATGCCGCAGCGATTTTGCAGGATTGCCACTTATTTATACTACCTACTTTGATGGAAGGTTCGCCTAATGCCTTATTAGAAGCCATGGGCTATGGTTTACCGTGTTTAGCCAGTCGGATTCCAGAGGTACAGGAAGTACTCCCTGATTTTGAGCTGACTTTTGATCCCAATCGAGCGAGTGATCTTACCCATCGTTTGGAAGAGTGTTTTATAGACCCCCATTACCTGAAGCGCTTAGGTAGCAAAACGGCAGCCTGCAAAGCTAACTTTAGTTTTGACTGGGATAAAACCATCGTCGATCTAGTACGTGAGGCTGCGTGATGAGTTACGTCAAAGCCACTACCTTACGCCTTGGCGCCATCGCTTTGAATGCGGTGAGTACCTTGGCACTGTTGCCCTTTATTTTAAAGAGCTTGGGGGAGTATGAGTTTGGTTTGTGGGGGATGGCGACTGCAATTTCGGGTTATTTATTGCTACTCGATTTTGGAATTGCACAGGCATGTACCCGTTATATTTCGGTGGCTTTAGATGATAAAAAGAGTTGGACACAAACGATTACTAACTCATTAGCAGTGGCTTTGATCATTAGCCTAATCCTGTTGGGAACGGCGGGAGTCCTTCAGTACTTCATTCACAGTGAGTACTTTAAGGAGCCAATACTGTGGCACATTGTTAGTATTTTGCTGATTGAGGTGGCGTTTTCGTTACCCCTGCGGCTTTATCAAAGCATTATGCGAGCTGAGGTGGATTATGCCGCACTAGGCTGGCATGAGATTGTGCGGATTGTCTTGCGAGTACTGGGTATTGCGGTATTACTGTGGGCAGATTTTGGATTGCTAACTATTGTTAGCTATAGTGCGGTAGTCAATGGTGGTTTTTTTGCTTTAGCAGGGTTTCACGTTAAACATAAGCATGGTCAGACCTTTATTAATCCTAAAGTACTCAGCTCTCATTTCAGTTGGGAGTTATTTCATGTTGGTAAGTACTCATTGGTAACACAAGCCTCCGAGTTTTTTCGTTATCGAATTGATAATCTGATTGTGGGGGCTTTACTGGGTATTTCAGCGGTAGCGAGCTTTGCGATTATGATTGTACTGATTGATATGCTGGCACAAATCCAAATGCGCCTACAAAGCTACTGGGACACGATTATTATGCGTGAAGTGGGCGATAATCAACGCGCTAAAGCCACTCAAACCATGCTCAAATCCTTACAATTAGGAGTGGGCTTCATACTAGTAGCAATGGTCAATGCTTATTTGTTTGCCGATGTATTTTTGAGTTTGTGGGTCGGAGAAAAGTACTCGACTCTGATGCCGACTTTGGTGCTATTCATCGGAGTACTGTTAAGTGCAGCGGTGCAATTGAGTACTTCACCCTATTTTAATGCTTTGGGGCTACAGAAACTTAATGCAGGTTTGGGACTAACTGAGTTAGTCGCAAAAGTATTGTTGGTTGTTCCATTAGCTTTGGGTTTTGGTAGTAGCGGCATTATCGTTTCAACCTTAGTTGCGGGTTTAATGATAGGAATTGGTGTACGGTTGTATGTACTAGCCCCTTATACCAGATTGAGTTTGAGTACTTTAGTGCAAAAAGCCTTGCAGCCTTTGATGCCTGTAATGATGGGAGTACTGGGTTTGATAATGATTTATCAAGTGATGCAGTACTTCACGAGTACTTTAGAAGCGAAAGCGTTTATGTTTGGTTTAGAAGTGACATTGGGCATTGGAGTACTGATGTTTTTAAAGTACTCCAAAGGGCAACATCGAGTACTTAAGGCTAAGTACTCGACTTAAAGGCATTTAATTAATGCCCACCCAAGTACGCGGCACGTACTTCTGGGTCGACTAATAGCTCTTGACCTGTACCAGATAAACGGATTTCACCATTCACCAGCACATAGCCACGATCCGCTAAACGTAAGGCATGATTCGCATTTTGCTCTACCAAGAAAATGGTCGTACCTTGTGAGGCGATATCGCGTAACGAGTTTAGAATTTGCTTTACTATTAAGGGCGCTAAACCTAGGCTAGGCTCATCCAATAAGAGCAATTTAGGACGACTCATCAAGGCGCGACCGATGGCTAGCATTTGTTGTTCGCCACCGGATAAAGTACCCGCCCGTTGATTACGACGCTCCTTCAGACGGGGAAACATGGCAAACATTTTTTCCCGATCCTCATCTAGATACTGCTCGCCAATCGGCAAGGTACCCATAATCAGATTTTCCTCCACTGTCATCGCGGGGAAAATCCGTCGACCTTCAGGGACTTGGGCAATGCCTAGGCGTCCGACTTCGTGCATAGCGATATGGGTAATATCTTGACCTTGGTACTTGATATAACCTTTAGAGGCGCG
>JBDKGX010000061.1:0-15132 GCA_039797965.1 Pseudomonadota bacterium | reverse complement strand
CCTGTTAGGATTAACGAATGAGATTAAACCCCGTCAATTACAATCGTATCGTACGGGTCTCAAAGTACTAGCTCAAACGCCAGAGCATTTAGAGCGGATGGGGCATATTATAGGGATTGGTGAGGCATTACGTACCACTTATCCTTTTAGTGTAGCCATGCAAATGAAGTGGCTCCATCAAGTTCATCGCCGCTTTGCGGGTAAAACCCCTCTTGAAATCATGCTCCAAGAAGGTCTTGATGGCTTATTAAAGGTGCGGGTGGAGTTAGATTGTTCGTATGGCTATGCCTTAGCTGATGCTCAGTACAAACAAAGTCAAGCCAAAGCACAAACTCAACTTGTACCTAACCAACCGAGCTAAATCATCACACTACGACTGAAATTAAGGGTTGCTCTTAGGAGGAGTAATCTTGCCAATCGGTCGTGGCACATCCTTATAAAAGCGTTTTTGACTCGTATTCATTAAACGTTGCTCGCCTGTTTGCTGTTCCCAAAAGTACTTAGCCATGTCCTGCCATTTTAGAAAATGCTCGTTTTCCATTAGGTGTTTATAAAGACTATTTTGCACAAAATTTTGGGTCGTAAAAGCGGTTTCCGTATTTTGTTGACGTGCTGTTTGCTGCCAAGTGGCATGAAGATGTTTGGGAGGCATTCTAACTCTAGAGGATGCTGCCAACACGGATTGCGCTGGGAAATACATGACTGCCAATATACATAAAACAGATAATCCAGTAGGGTTGAAATCGTTCTTCATTATCTATATCCCCGTAATTCTAAAATTAATTTGTACGTTTTTTAGTCTTATTAATGGCCGCCTCCTCATTAGTGATAATAATAGGTTGATGAGGCAGTATAAGGTCAGCGTTCCTAAAAATAAGCTAACTTCATTTTCTAATGAATGGTTTGCTTATTTTATAGTCTTGCTTTCAGACGGAAGGTATAAAATCTCCTGATAACTGGAATTAGTATTCAGCTATAGATTAGCCGCTATATTAGAAAAAAAACCTTCTATTTATTGAAATATAGCTCGAAAAATTAAACTATAAATTAGTTTGTCTATAGATACTTCGATTCCTATATGAATGCGACTTATACTCATGGGTATTTATACTAGGGAACGATGTAATGAGTGAGTCGAAAAATAACTCTACTCCTGAGCAATCAGAGAGCTTATGGAGTAAGGTCGGTGATTGGTTTAAGTCTTCAGAGGTTGAGCCAAAGGTCGCTATTCCCAACAGTACTGCTGAAGCTTGCAAAACGGATGCACCCGATTTACAGCTAAACCAACCTTTAGATTCTATTGCTCGCGTTTTATATCAGACGGATCGGGTTGCCCCCCCTTGTGATCAATTAATAGATAAGCCGTTTAGTGAGGATGCTATTAATGTCAAAGCGAGTGGGCAGGTGATTAAGGGCAATCACATTATTGATGTAGTGGTAGGTTCGCCTTTAGATGAACAATATGCACTCGCTAAACGCGCCCACCGGGATGCGATACAACTGATTCCAACTAAGGCTAGTGTAGGTAACTATCAGTTCATGGCGGGTACTTTGGAGGATATTGTGATTGAGGAAAATCACATTGAGTCTAAGGGTTGGTTACAGGGTATTTTTGGTTCGGATGGTGTATTTAGACGAGTGACGATTCGCAACAATAAAATTGATACCCTCGCCGAACACAAGATCACGATTAATGGTTTATTGAGTGGTTCACTCAGTAATAATCGTGACTCAGCAGGTCAACTATTGCCGATTTATCTAGGGCCTTTACGTCTAGGCGGTAATCTTGCCACGGGCAATGTCTGGATTTTATCTTTTGCCGCCGATGATGAGTATCAGTATGCCCCTTTAAGTGAGCTAATTCCTGAAAGTGATAAAAGTACGGATGAAGCTAAGCCTTATCCACATGTACGTGATGAGCGCCATCAGCCACAAAATCGCAGTGGTCATATCGGGGATACGAATCTATATGCTTTCCCTCTGAGTAAGTTTAAAGTACTCCTTGATAATGCCACGATTGAGCATTTATTAGTGTTACAAACTAACCTAGATAGTCTGGTGAATGATTGGTTAGGGCGGCTATGTACCATATTACAAGAGCCGCAACTCAATGCCTTGAAAGAGGCTTATCAACTCGAAAGAACCGTACCGATTGGCAAGATCAAACATCCCGCCTTACGACATTATTTTATTCAAGCTCTAGCCAAGCAATTAGGTAGTTTAGAGAACCCCACCATTAATAAAGTGTAGAGTGAGGTGAGCAGAATTTAAGTTGATAGTGGACAATGTGTGGCTTGTTAAGGCTGCTAATGAGTTAAAAAATAAGGATTATGACCGATGCACAGACGACAATTTTTAATGTCCAGTTTAGCCCTTTCAGTCACAGGATTAATGGGGATGAGTACTAACAGTTTTGCCGCACAAAGTACTTGGCGTATGCCTGATGAGTCTGAGCCACATACACGCACATGGATGGCTTTTGGCGCGAGTGCAGGCATTTGGGGCAAAAAACTATTGCCTGAAGTGCAACGCAGCCTAGCACTAATTGCTAATACCATTGTGAAATATGAACCTGTTTCTATGTTAGTACGCGAGGCGGAGTTAGCGGTAGCTGAGAAGCTGTTAAATGATCAAGTCACAATTGTTCCCTACACTATGAATGATTTATGGATACGTGATACGGGTCCCACTTTTGTCGTAGACGATGCAGGGCAAAAAGCGGCAATAAATTTTAATTTTAATGGCTGGGGAAATAAGCAACGTCACGATTTAGATAAAGGTGTTGCCCCTTGGGTTGCTAAACAAGCGGGTGTCAAAGTACTGGGTGCAAGTTTAGTGATGGAGGGCGGCTGTATTGAAGTCGATGGGCATGGTACAGCCATCATTACTGAAAGCTGTATATTAAATAAAAATCGCAATCCTAATGTGTCCAAAGACCAGTTTGAAGATTTGCTGATGCCACTACTGGGGTTGGATAAGATTATTTGGTTGCCGGGGATTAAGGGGAAGGATATTACGGATGGTCATACCGATTTTTATGCACGGTTTGCGCGTCCGGGGGTAGTACTGGCGGGTTATGAGCCTGACCCTGATTCTTATGAGCACGAATTAACCTTAACGCATTTAGACCTTTTAAAATCAGCCACCGATGCACAAGGTAAAAAACTACAAGTGATTAAACTCACAGCACCGAGTGATCTACGTGAAGACTTTTTAAATGATGAGTTTGCAGCAGGTTATATTGGGTTTTATGTGTGTAATGGCGCAGTGATTGCCCAACAATTTGGTGATGTTAAAGCCGATGCCGCCGCCAAAGCGGCTCTGCAAAAAGCCTTTCCTGATCGTAAAATTGAGCAGCTCAATGTCGATGGGATAGCCGCAGGGGGCGGGAGTATTCATTGCGCTACTCAACAAGAGCCAGCGGTTTAATTACAGACTCCTCTCCTAAATCTCCTTATCAAAGGAAGAGTTAAAGAGAGGGTTTTTAAGCTCTCTTTAACGAATTACCGTGTGTAATACGGTTTTTCGCTCGAAAAATACCGCAAATGTGCCATAATCCCACACCGTTATTTTCGGCCATTGGGGTTTAACCAACCCTTCGGAGTACCAAGTAGTGTGAGGTTTGCCATATTGAGTTTTTACCCATTGCATCGAGTGCCCTGCTACTAGTTGGGGTGTTAATTGCGGGTATTTTTTTGATGGGGTTGTATCAGCCTGTGCGTAGGGCAAAGCGAAAAAAGTAGTTAAAATAAGGGCATAAATGAAGCGCTGTAATTGCACCAACATAGTATTTCTCCAAAGTCTTCTTCAGGGTGATCGTGCCATCCATGTTTAAACCATTAGAACTGTTCATCGGTCAGCGTTATACCCATTCTAGGCGACGTAACCGTTTTATCTCGTTCATCTCATTTGCATCCATGCTGGGTATTATGCTCGGAGTGATGGTGCTCATTACTATACTGTCGGTGATGAATGGCTTTGAAAAGGAGCTGCGTGATCGTATCTTGGGTGTAGTAGCGCATGTGACTGTTACTGGACAAGACAATGAGCTAAAAGATTGGTCGAGTACTTTACAAACCTTAAAGACTAATCCCAAAGTGATAGGTGCCGCACCCTATACGCAAAAACAAGTGATGCTGGTGAATGGCAGTCGCCTACGCGGTGTGATTATTCAAGGCATTGATCCTGCTAAACAACCTGAGGTTAGTGAAGTTAATTTTCGCCTACTAGAAGGCAATATGGAGCAACTCGTACCGCGTGAATACGGCATAGTACTCGGTGTTGAGGTGGCGAATAATTTAGGGGTGGGGATGGGTGATAAAGTCACCGTCATCGTGCCACAGGTTCAAGTCACGCCCGCCGGCATTATGCCGCGCATTCGTCGCTTTACAGTGGTGGGAGTACATCGAGTGGGTATTCAAGAATACGATGGTATGACCGCCTTTATTCACCTTGAAGACTCCCAACGTTTGTTTCGTATGCCCGAAAGTGTCAGCGGTATACGCCTGAAATTACACGATCTCTTTGATGCTCAAGTACTCGGTCAACAATTACAAACCCAGTTAGGTACGAATTATAAAGTTCGTGATTGGTCACAAGAGCACGGCAATATTTTCCGTGCGGTCAAAACTGAACGAATTGCCATGACCTTGATTCTATTTTTGGTGGTGGGGGTTGCGTTATTTAATCTAGTGGCTTCCTTAATGATGGCGGTAAATGACAAACAAGCTGATATTGCGATTTTAAAAACATTAGGCATGTCTCCCAATCAAGTGATGCGTATCTTTATGATTCAAGGCAGTATTATTGGCATCGTCGGTACTATTGTAGGGGTAATATTAGGCGTACTTTTAGCACAAAATGTGGGTAGCATAGTGCCCTTTATTGAAAACACGTTTGGCTTCAAGATTTTTCCGCCCAATCTCTTTTATGTCAGTGAAATCCCCTCACAAATGTACTGGTCTGATGTGATTAAAATTGCGATTGCGGCACTGATTTGCTCTGTACTCGTGACGATTTATCCTGCGCGTCGTGCTGCCAAGATTCAACCTGCGGAGTCCTTGCGCTATGAGTAAATTATTTCAGCCACTCGTAGCCTCAATTGGTCTGCGTTACACTCAGTCGCGGCGTAAAAGTAATTTTATTTCGTTTATTTCCCTCGCCTCCATGATCGGAATTGCGATTGGAGTGCTAGTTCTCATCACTGTATTGTCGGTAATGAATGGCTTTGAGTCTGCCATGCGTGATCGGATTTTAGGGATGCTGGCGCATGTCACGGTGTCTGAAAATGACGCGGTGGTGGATGATTGGAAAACTATGATGGACGACCTCAAGCGTTATCCACACATTAAAGCGATGGCGCCCTTTATTGAAAAACCCGTGATGCTCAATCACGGCGATGAAGCACGCGGTGTGATGCTGCAAGGTATATTACCTGACTACGAGTCGCAAGTAGCCGATGTGTTTAAGCATGTCAAAAAAGGTGACGCGAGTACTTTAACGACAGGCAGTCATAACATTATGATCGGCTCTAAATTAGCTGAAGATTTAAAAGTTGATGTCGGCGACTCGGTTACCTTAATTAGCCCGTCGGCAGATGCTTTAGAAACGGGTGAATTACCTAGTTTAGAGCGCTTTAAAGTCAGTGCGATTTTCCGCATTGACATGCAAAATTACGATGCGGCGTTTGTGTATATTCATCAAGCCGATGCCCAAGAAATTTTCAAAATGGGCGAGAGTGTGACGGGGGTACGACTCAAACTCGATGATGTTTATGAAGCCCCTAATTTAGACGCTGAGCTGATGGCGCGGATGGGCTTAAATTATCCTGATTTGTGGGTGAATAATTGGACGCGCCAAAATGAGAATTTCTTTAAAGCGATTCAAATGCAAAAATCGGTGATGTTTATTATTTTGCTACTCATTACCGCTGTCGCTGCCTTTAACTTGGTTTCAACGCTGGTGATGGTAGTGACTGATAAGGAATCCGATATTGCTATTTTGCGAACACTCGGAATGGCTCCCTCCAAAATTATGCAAATCTTTATGGTACAAGGCACGCTGATTGGCTTGATTGGTACGATGGTGGGTTTAGTACTGGGTATCTTATTAGCGAGTCATTTGGGGACGATCGTGGGTTGGTTAGAAGTACTGTTTGATACCCATTTTATTTCAGGTGATGTGTATTTTATTAGCGAATTAGAATCGCGGGTGAATCCTCGTGATGTGATATTAATTACCAGCGCCTCGATTATTTTATCTTTACTTGCCACGATTTATCCGGCGTGGCGTGCATCCAAAGTTCAACCCGCCGAGGCATTACGTTATGAATAATAACTCTACTAATTCTGTAGTGATTCGCTGTAGTCAACTCAGTAAAGCATTTGCCGATGGGCGCTTAAATGTCAACGTACTACGCTCAGTAGACCTTGAAGTCAAAGCAGGAGAGCGGGTAGCGATTGTCGGCAGTTCTGGCAGTGGTAAAAGTACTTTGCTGCATATTTTAGGCGGCTTAGATTTACCCAGTGCAGGTTATGTCGAAGTACTTGGCAAGCGTTTAGATCAACTGTCGGATGTCGCACGCGGTCATTTGCGGAATGAGAATTTAGGTTTTATTTACCAATTCCATCATCTATTGCCTGAATTTACTGCGCTTGAAAATGTGTCTATGCCGCTGTTGATTCGGGGTGTGGATGTCAAAACAGCCTCCACGACGGCTAGTGCTTTGCTTAAGCACGTAGGCTTAGGCGAGCGTTTAGATCATAAACCTGCCCAACTCTCAGGCGGTGAGCGTCAACGTGCTGCCATTGCCCGCGCTTTGGTCACTCGTCCTAAAGCCGTACTGGCGGATGAGCCAACGGGGAATCTTGATCAGCAAACCGCCGAGCAAGTGTTTGAGCTTATGCAAGGTTTAAATCAGCAATTACAAACCGCATTTATTATCGTAACTCATGATCTAAAACTCGCCAGTCGTATGGATACGATGTACCGCCTCATGGATGGGGAACTCAAACGCATTTAATCGATGCGGCGTTTAAGCCTTGGCTTATTATTAGGCTGCTTAAGTGCCTTATTCTTAAGTACTTTACCTGAGTTTGGGTGGAGTACTTTAATCCTCATTATGGGCTTAAGTACTTTCGTACTGAGCTTACTTACCCTAAGATTTCAAACCGCTTTACTGTTATCCAGTACTTTTCTAATCGGCGTTGGCTACAGTACTGGGGTCGCTCAATCATTACTCACTCAATGGGTGCCGCCCGAACTAGAAGGGCAGGATATTGAGGTTGTAGGGCAAGTACTGGATCTACCGAGCGTTGAGGGTAAGAGTATTCGCTTCACCTTTGAGGTCAGTACTGCCAATCCTACCAATCATGGTTTACCTAAGCCTAATTTAGGTCGAATAAAGCTAACAGGCTATCAGACTCAAACCTTACCCCTACACGCGGGCGAATCTTGGCAGCTCAAAGTACGCCTCAAGCAATCTTCTGGTTTTATTAATCAACACGGTTTTGATTACGAACGCTGGCTCGCCACCGAACGTATTAGTGCTACGGGCTATGTGCGTGAAAGTACTTTTAATCAACGTCTTAGCGAAGCCTCGATTTTTAATATTGATGCGATACGAGAGCGTATTCGCCAATGTTTAGCCAGTACTTTACCCGAATCTAAAGTACTGGGGCTTATGCAAGGTTTAGCGATTGCTGATCAAGCGCAAATTAGTACTGAACAGTGGGAAATATTTCGTAATACGGGGACGATTCATTTATTAGCGATTTCGGGGCTGCATATTGCGATGGTGGCGTGGCTGGGGTTTATACCTGTGTGGGTAATCGGCTGGCTCTATCCTAAATCGTGGGAACGTATTCCTAAGCAAGTACTGGTGGCATTGATTGGGTCAGGTTTTGCTACGATTTATAGTTTGTTAGCAGGCTTTAATATTCCAACCCAACGCACACTGATTATGATTTTGGTGGTGGTGTGGTTGTTGGTGCGACGTGAGCGTTTACCTTGGTCAATGATTTTAGCGACAGCGTTGGTAGCCGTACTGTTGTTTGACCCGCTGGCACCTTTAACGGTGGGGTTTTGGTTATCATTTGGAGCCGTGAGCTTATTAGTACTATTAGCGCAAAGAGAAGAGAGCACGAATAAATGGCTGTTGTGGGTCAAACTGCAAATGGGGGTTGCGTTGTGCATGATGCCTTTGACGGCTGGCTTTTTTGGAATGGTGTCGTGGGTGTCGCCACTGGCTAATTTCATTGCGATTCCAGTTTTGACAGTGGTAGTTGTGCCTTTGATTTTATTGGGTTTAGTACTTAATCCTCTTTGGAGTGTGGCCAGTACTTACCTATGGTTAATGGCTGAGAGGGTTTTAAAGTACTTGGTTGATGTGTTGGAGTACTTGAGTACTTTACCCTTTGCTACCCAAGTTTTGAGTGCAGCGCCGTGGTATTGGCTCGTGAGTGCGGGTTTGGGGGTATTTTTGCTAATCATGCCGCGCGGGATGGTGGGGCGTTGGCTGGGTGTTATTTTACTCATTCCATTATTTACCTACCAGCCACCACGACCCTTACAAGGTGAGTTTCGTTTAAGTGTGTTGGATGTGGGGCAGGGGGCGGCGCAAGTGATTCAAACTCAGAATCACACCATGATCATGGATGCGGGGGCGCGAGCTGATGAGTTTGATTTGGGTAAATTGGTCGTCGTGCCTTGGCTACAAGCGCAAGGGGTTAAGTACTTGGATAAGGTACTGATTACTCATGCGGATAATGATCACAGTGGTGGTTCTGCTGCGATTTTAAATGCGTATCCTATGGGTACTTTGCAAACCAATGCGACAGAGTTGTTTCCACAAAGGACTTCAGAGCCTTGTTATAGTGGGAGTACTTGGCAGTGGGATGGTGTGCAATTTGAAGTACTTTCCCCCGCACCTACCGATACCGCTAAGGGTAATAATGATTTGTCCTGTGTGCTTAGAGTCTCGAATGCTATCAGTAGTGTGTTATTAGCGGCGGATGCCGAAAAGGGCGCAGAGCAAAGGATGATTGAGCGCTTTGGGGCAAAGCTAAAAAGTGATGTATTAGTCCTCGGTCATCATGGTAGTAAAACCTCATCGAGTGCTGAGTTTTTAAATGCTGTTCACCCTAAAATAGCGCTCATCAGTAGTGGCTATCGTAATCGTTATCAACACCCACATCGTGAAGTACTGGAGCGTTTAAATCAGTTAGGGGTTGAGTACTTTAATACGGCGAGTGGGGGCGAGTTACATTTGAACTTTCCTAATAGGTCAGGCAATCCGTTGCAAATACGACAGGAGCGGGAAGCGCAAAAGGTTTGGTGGCGACGTTAGTTGTAAATATTTTTAAAGGGGCTGTCTATTATCTGCTACATAATCGTTCTTGTGAGTGATGTAATCGTAACCTATTATTAATCAAGGCATAAATAGCCAGTACTTATAAAGACTGCTGGTGTTACAAGGACTTATTCCATCATAAGCTTGGCTAAAACAAACGCTAAATGGCTAAACCGTGTTAAATATGCCAAAATTTGTTGACCCTTTTTCTTAGAACCCCACTGGGACGTATTTATGCTAAAGCTGGATGAGCAAGACTTGGATTTGATTAGCAAATTAGACTCCAATGCCTCTTTAACTGCCCAAGATAGGCTAGCGCTCAAAGACAATTTACGCACCTTAGAACAACGTCTGTTTGGCTATGAACAGCGCTTGCAAAATCTATTGTCGGCACTCTCAGAAAAAGATGGTCATATTCGTACTCGCGATCTGCGTATTGATGAACGCGATGCCGCACTAAAAGAACTCAATCAACGTTTAGCTGATAAAGAGCAAGTACTACAGGGTTTGATTACTCGCTTAGACAAACAAGTACTTTCTATCCAGACTCGTGATGATTATTTAACTACTAAAGACGGGATTATTAATGAGCGAGAGGTACGGTTACGCGAATTAGAAAAAACCCTGATGCATTTAGAAAAGTTGCTGCAGGAAAAAGAGATTCTGATTCAGCAACGTGATCGGACTGTAGAAGAAAAAGATCGTTCGCTCATTCGTATTGAGCAAACGCTTCAAAGTAAAGACAAAATCCTCCAAGGGCGCGATGATACAGTTGCTAAGAAAGATCAACAGCTAAGTGATCGAGAGCAGTTACTCCAAGAGCGCACACGCCAAACGTTAGAACAAGAAAAACTCCTGAAAGAGCGTGATATACAGCTAGCGACGCGTGATCAAACCGTAGCGGAACGCGATGAGCAAATGGCGGAGCGCAATCGTCGTTTAGCGGAGGCACACCTACAGATTCAGGTGCGTGATCAGAATATTGCGGAGCGCGATAAACAGATTCAAGCACGTGAAGACGTATTAGCTCGCAAAGAGCAATTGTTGACTGAACGTGATACGCGCCTTTCTACCCAACAACGCCAACTAGCAGAGCGTGATGATAATGTTGGACAGCGTGATCAGCAGTTAACCAAACGTGATTTAAGTTTAAGTGAGCGTGACCAACAATTACAGCTACGTGATCAAGCGATTGCCCAGCGAGATGCTCAGAGCTTTGATCAACTCAAAGCTATTAAAGAGTTAGAAGAGCAATTAAGTACTCGTGACAGTCAAATGGCAGAACGTGATCAAAAAATCAGTTTGCGTGATCAGAGGATTGTGCAAAATGATGATCAGGTCAAAGCCCGTGACGAGCAATTGCAAAAGCGCGACCAAACTATTGCTCAACGCGATAACCAACTAACCGAGCGTGATCAACAACTCAAAGCCCGTGATGAAGCCTTAAAAGATCGTGATCAAAGCATCGGAGCACAAGTACTCCAACTACGTGAGCGTGATAAGCAATTACAGTTACGTGATCAACAACTTCAAACTCGCGATGAAACGATTACTGGGCGTGATCAACAGCTTCAAAAACGTGAGGCTCAAGTTATTGAGCTATCTCAACAAGTTCAACATCGTGATAAAACCCTGACCGAACGCGATCAGACACTCAGTACTCGCGAGCAAAGTATTAGTGAATTAGCGGAGGGGATGAAAGCTCGCGACAATCATATTCAGGCACGCGATAAGGTCATTCAAATGCGTGACTATACCGTGTCAGAACGTGAACATACTATTCAGCAACTAAATACCCAAATTACTAGCCGTGATAGTAGTTTAGCTGAGCGTGATCAGAGTATTCAGACCCGTGATACTACCGTTCAACAATTACAAGCAGATATTCATAAACGCGATCAGAGCTTGAGTGAGCGTGATGTGGAGTTGAATCACCGCGAGCAAACGATTAAATCCCGCGATGACACCATTCAAGTTCGGGATAAACAATTAGCCGAGCGTGAAGCGGTTTTGAATGAGCTAAATCGCCAAATAGTACAATTAGGTACTGTCATTCAAGAGCGCGATCAAACCCTTGCTAAGCGTGAGGAAACGATTGCTGAGCGCGATTTAATCATTCAAGAGCGTGAACGCCAATTACAAAATCGGGATCAATCACTAGCAGAGCGTGATCAAAAACTATTGGAGCAAGTACTTCATATTCAACAACGCGATCAAACGATTGCTGAGCGTGATCAAACGATAGTGGCTAAAGAAACTCACATTCGCCATTTGAACGATGAGTTACAGCGTTTGACTTTGCAAATCCAACATCAAGATGGACGTATTCAAGATTATTTATTGCAAATAAGTCAACGAGATGAGCATTTACGCACTCGTGATCAAGTGATTGCGACTCGTGATCGCCAGCTAGATAAGGTTAATAAAATAGCGATTCGGCAAAGCTCAGGTGAGAAAAATAGCTTAATAACAGGATTGGTGACAGGTGCAGGGGCAACAGCGATTTTTGCGTTTGCCCTGAAATTGATGCAAGTCATTTAAACTTCGCGTTCTTCGCCCTCAATAATAAAGCCGATTTTACGCGGCTTTTGTTCCTGTTGATTAGAGTCGATTTTTTCTACATAACATAACATTTGTACGGTCGCTTGATGTGCCAAGAGCATACAAGGGTTACCGTTCATAGTGCCCTCGATCCGAATGCCGTGAAAACTTTCTTGTGCTAAACGATGTACGCGAATTTGTAAACCACCGTGCAAAATAGCGAGTACGGCGGGTTGTACCTGATCAGGTAGTTGTTTGCGCCACTCAGTAATGGACTCCGCTAAGCGACGCATGAGCATAGCGGACGATTGATAGTTGTTTTCAATGGCTTTTTCTGAGCTACAAATGACCTCAATGGAGTTAGGTGCTGGGGCAGGATGCGGCATCGGTAGAATATTGGCATCTTGCATCGCTTCTGTGATGAGTTTGGCTGACGCTTCATTAGTAAAAGCTTCTAATGCTTTTTTCATGGAGGGCAACTCAAAAGTATTACTAGAATGGCTGGTCATTTAGTGGTTCTCTTAGCGGTGGATAAAGCGGAGTAGTAAAAAAAGACTCATCATAACGAGTACTTTAGAGAAAATTAAGTATTTGAATATTAGCTTACTGTTCTAGTTGGCTGACTGTAGTCATGAGTTAAAAGTTGAACAGTCCAATGCTTAATCGCCCAATCCCATAAGGTTTGAGTCGATTCATGAATTAAAGTACTCGGTGGAGATTGCTTTAAAAAAACTAACGCCTTGAAAATATTAGTGTGAATGGTGTGTACATCTAAAGCTAGAGCGGGGGCGTAGCTTTGTTTACTGAGCTTTTGCCCTTGCTGATCGAGTACTAAGGGAATATGAGTGTACTGGGGGCGAGGATAATTCAATAACTGTTGCAAGTATAATTGGCGGGGGGTGTTATCTAATAAATCAGCGCCCCGCACAATGTGAGTAATACCTTGGATAGCATCATCCACGACTACTGCCAGTTGATAAGCCCACCAACCGTCGGCGCGTTTAATAACAAAATCACCAATATCGGCATGAAGTTGTTGGGAGTACTCACCATAAATCTGATCGTGAAACCGAAAGGACTGATCAGGTGTTTTGATTCTAAGAGCGGCAGGTTTATTTAAAGTACTGGTTAAATGCCGACAAGTATCAGCGTAAATAGTGCCAAACTGACCTTGCTTAGTGGTGTGTTGTAATTGTTTGCGACTGCAGTAACAGGGGTAAATATAAGGCATTAATTGTTGTAGAGCTTCAGTGTACGCCCTCTGACATTTAGCCGAGCTTTGATAAACGACTTCACCATCCCACTCGAATCCATAGGTTGTTAAAGTTCGTAAGATTAAATCACTAGCACCTTGTTGGACACGAGGTGGATCAAGGTCTTCAATACGGACTAACCAGCGACCTTGTTGACTGCGGGCGGCTAAATAACTTGCCACCGCAGTCACGAGCGACCCAAAGTGCAATGGCCCCGTGGGAGAGGGGGCAAAGCGTCCTAGGTAGGGCATCTTGTCATTAAGCGAGTTGTTTTTCTTTGATTTCCTGAGTGGTTTTGCAGTCGATACATAAATCAGCCGTAGGGCGAACTTCTAAGCGTTGTAAACCAATCTCAATACCGCAAGCATCGCAATAACCGTAATCATCTTCATCAAGACGAGTAATGGTTTTGTCAATTTTGCGGATGAGTTTACGCTCACGATCACGAGCACGCAGTTCGAGGGCAAATTCTTCTTCTTGAGTGGCGCGGTCAGCAGGGTCAGAAAAGTTACTGGCTTCTTCTTTCATGTGATCAACAGTGCGATCCACTTCCTTCATTAGTGCATTTTTCCAAGCCACTAAAATGTTCCGAAAATGTTTAACCTGAGCCTCATTCATATACTCTTCACCCGGAGTAGGAATGTAAGGTTCAATGCCTTCTACCGGTAAAGCTGATTTTCTCAGCATGTAAGTGACATTATCAGACGCCATATTGTTCTCCATGTAAAAGGTAGTCGACTTCGTAAGCGACACCTATGAATATTGAGTTTTAACGCTCTTTATTTAGTTGTTCGGGCCGTGTGCCGCCACGAAAATTTTTTAATCAGCAGCTAACTTCTATTATTTGGCGCGCGATTATAGACTAAATTTCGTGAATGTAATGTTATTTATATCAGTTTTGAAGGGTTTTTCTTAAGTAAAAATAGATTAAGTCACTCAAATACGAAGCATAGTACACCGAATGTAAAAGTGCTAATGAGTATAGAGCCTTTACTAGGTCAGAGCCTGATCAGGCAAGAAGGGTCATGCAGCGTTTTTACAGAAAGCGAAATTGAAAGCGTACTGCATCGGGGCCTGGATCTTTAATGTTTAAAGACAGCTCATGAGGTTGAAAAGGCTCCATCACCGGATTTGTACTGGGGTCTAAGTACTCCTCTGGTTTAAAACGTCTTAATGCCACTATCTCTGAGGCACTGTTAAGGAAGCTAATTTCAACAAAGGGGTATTGTTGTGGAAAAGTAGCTTCGTTTTGTACGGATGCTTTAATGATCAAAAATTCAGGAGAGTTGGGATGTGAAAACACATTACGACTCAACATCTTGATACTTTTTAAATCACGTTGATCTAGATTGCAATCCACCCACTGACATAAGGCATTAACAACAGGTTGAGCGACGGGGTATTGAGCTAACCAGTAGCGAGTACTATAAATTAACTGTAGAAATAACAATAAGGTAAGGCAAATTAAACTAGCCGCCAGCCACCAACTAGCTCGTTTTTTTTCACGACGCCCAGCGGGTAGTAACGTAGTTGTCGCGGGGGGAGAACTAGTAGTACTTTGGCTTTTTGAGGTAAGTGCTTTTTTTATTTTGCCCCATAACGACGGGCGTTCAGAGGATTTAGCAGGTAATGCTGCATTTTTACTAATAAGCCGTTCTTCAGGCATAGTAGTACTTAAGGTTTTCATAGCATCAAAAATAGTATCGCACTCACCGCAGCGTAGCAGACCTTGAGCAGCGGTAAGTTCTTTCATAGTGACTCGAAAAGTCGCGTGACAATTACTGCATTGTGTATACATGAGCGGCTGCCATCATTCGTGTTTATCCGTTAACTGAGGTTGCCTAAGACTCCTCATTAGTTGCTATCTATAAACGCTCTTGGATCAAGAGCGTTTACCGGCGGCACGAATCCATTCTTCTTGTGTGACCACTTCAAGAGGGGCAACAAGATTGGGTTCATAGGCTTGGCGAATCATCTCAGTCTGAGTCG
>JBDKGX010000060.1:0-15187 GCA_039797965.1 Pseudomonadota bacterium | reverse complement strand
TGTTCATCTTCCAGCGGTGGGGGCTGTGATTAGTAGCCCTACTGAAGCAGAGGCGGGGCAAGTACTCAATACAGCACTGAATCCTGATGGCAAAGTCGAAGTACTCGCGGTGATGAAGATTGCCCAAATCAACGAACCTTTATCTCTAGACGGTAAAGCGGTACAAGTACTACCTTTACCCTATGAATTTGAAGCCGATTAAACCACTCTAGACCAAGTACTTGATATGACTATTGAGTACTTGATTGTGATATTCATCTTCTCTCTTTAAGTTTCCGACTTAGATCAAGCACTAATCACCATCGTTATATTGTCGACAACCTAGACAATCCAGTACTATCGCCGCATTGCGTTTCCTCCTTAGGCTTTCTATATGACTTTGCAAGACTATCAACCGCTCGCTCAAAATATTGCCACCACTATTTTGCGCGGCTTTAATCGCCATTTTGAAATTTTTCAAAGCATTACCGCTGGAGCACTGGAGCGCTTTGAAAAAGCGGATTGGCAGCAAGTACAACTCGCTTCACGGGAGCGGATTGTATTTTATGATCATCGTGTGGAGGAAACGATCGGTTTAATCAGAGAAAACTATGGTATTCATGATCTGGATAAAGAGCTGTGGAAAACCATTAAAGTTTGCTACATGCGCCTCCTGAGCAATCATCGCCAGCCAGAATTAGCTGAAACTTTTTATACCTCGGTATTTTGCCATCAGTTTCCACGCGAATATTATACGAATGACTTTATCTTTATGAATAACGGTATGTCCACCCTATATATTCAAGGGGATGTACCTAGTTATCGTTGCTACTACCCGAATACTGATGGTTTAAAAAATAGTATTCGTCAAATTATAAAAGATGCAGGATTTACTTTACCTTTTGAAAACTTAGATCGCGATATTCGTAATATTTACAAGCGAATTGTTAAACTCTTTCCTACTAAAAAGAGTCGAGAAACTGAATTAAATTTTCAATTTCAAGTAATCCGTCATCCCTTCTTTAGAAATAAAGGGGCTTATATTGTAGGTCGTATGCTCAATGACCGCAATGAAACGGGCTTTGCTTTAGCGATTTTAAATAATGAGCAGGGCGGTTTATATATTGATGCCCTTGTGTTTGGTGAAAAAGAATTATCGCTGGTATTCAGCTATTCACAAGCCTATTTTATGGTAGAGCATCAAGTCCCCTCAGCTATCGTTAAATTTTTACAATCGGTATTACCTGACACGAGTCGCTCAGAATTATATTCTGCCATCGGCTTACATAAACAGGGTAAATCTGTTTTCTATCGTGACTTTTTGCACCACTTACGCCATTCCAGCGATAAACTCGTGATTGCTCCCGGAATTCGAGGGATGGTCATGATGGTATTTACCCTACCTTCCTATTCCTATGTCTTTAAAATCATTAAAGATAAATTTGCCCCGCAAAAAGAATTTACTCGCCAAGTAGTCGCAGAAAAATATCAATTAGTAAAACGCCATGATCGGGTAGGTCGTATGGCAGATATGCTAGAGTACTCTGATGTTTCTATGCCGAAATCACGTTTTGATCCTGCTTTATTACAAGAACTCTATGATACCTGTGGTAGTAGTCTTACTGAAACCGAGGAAGGTTATATAGTATTTAAACATATGTATATTGAGCGCCGTATGATTCCGCTTAATATTTACTTAGAAAAAGCTACTGATGATGAGTTAGATCATCTTATTAAAGGTTATGGTAATGCTATTAAGCAATTAGCGGGTGCTAATATTTTCCCAGGCGACTTTTTATATAAAAACTTTGGAGTGACACCTTTAGGTAAAGTAGTATTTTATGATTATGACGAAATTAGTTATATGACTGAGTGTAATTTCCGTCAAATCCCTCCTCCTCGTTTCCCAGAAGATGAGTTTAGCAGTGAGCCTTGGTATTCCATCGCACCTAATGATGTCTTTCCTGAGGAATTTGGCACCTTTTTATTAACTAACCCTAAAATACGCAAGATATTTTTAAAATATCATAAAGACTTATTGGATTATCGTTATTGGCAAAAGAAACAAGAGAACATTCGCCAAGGCAAATTTGAAGATGTATTCCCTTATCCTACTAATATTCGTTTTAAACGCTAATCGTTAGCGCAATGCAAACGACCAACGGGCGAGGCACTGAGTACTCGCTCGTGTTATAGTACCAACGCATTAATATGAGTAGCATGACTATGATAAAAACTATAACCATTACTCAATTTAAACGTGAGCCGATTGCTAGTAAATCTGAGCAATTTCAACTTTGGCGATATATCTGGCAAATCAAAGATGAAAAGCAGTACTTTCGTCAAGTAATTGCACGTATTACCCACGACATCAATGATCAGAGTATTACCTTTCAAGCGGCTAATATTCGAGAAATGCCTTTGGTAGATGCTTTGTTGCGCCATCAACTAGGATCCGTGTTTACCATTGATTTTACTGAGTTTAATCAAAAACATTGCTACGATACTCGTACTCCTTATAAATTTTCAGGTGAGAGTAATTTAGAGCAAGGAGTACTTTTTCCTACCAAAGAAAAAGCCTACGATTCACAGATTGAAATGCACGGGTTTATCTAACCTAGAGTTTAGTTGCTTAAGCAATTGATATTACAATACCCAAGGCAACTATCGAGGTTGCCTTTACAATCAGCACTCTCAGTCATTCACCCTTTCTTTGGCTATGCTTATATTAATTCCCTTGTGCGAAATTCCTTAGCCTTTAGTCGTTTATTAAGCTCCATGCTATTTCTAGGCTAAGATACTAGCAGCATCATAGTAAGTAGTAGGGCAGTCTATGCCTGTCACTTATCAGTCAGCGGAGTGAAGGCACAATCGTATTCTAAATCCAACCTTCAACTCTCACGTTTTAATCAGTGTTGCTTCATAGGTAAAACCTTGATACAAGCAAACTAGGAGAAGTGCTTATGTTGACTAAGGTGCGTCGTAAAATAGCTTCAGGGCGCGATTGGCTCTGGAATAAAGGCATTACTTGGCTCAATAAAGAGCCCAACCGTCAAGACCTTGGCGCGTTATGTGATTTTGATTTTCTTGAACGCGAAGTTCGTCCCGCAGATGTCATCTTATTCGCCGGACAAACTCGTGTCAGTCGTGTGATTCAAACCATAGTACTGTCCCCGTGGACACATGCCGCCCTTTATGTAGGACGCCTTAGTGATATTCGTGACCCTGTAGCACGAGCACGATTAGCCGAGTTTTACAAAGGCGATATTAATGAGCCTTTGGTCGTGGAATCGTTACTGGGCAAAGGCACAGTCGTCAATCCTTTATCTGCTTATCGCCACGAACATTTACGCATTTGCCGTCCGGCAGGTTTAACATGGAGTGATGCGGATCATGTCGTCAATTTTGCGATTGAGCACTTGGGCTTAGATTACGATATTCGCCAATTACTAGATCTTGCCCGCTTTATGTTTCCCTATGCAATCTTGCCACGACGTTGGCGTTCTTCTTTGTTCCAACATAATGCGGGTAAACCCACGCATATCGTGTGCTCCAGCATGATTGCACGCTGTTTCCAACAGGTGCGTTATCCCATTCTTCCAGTGGTGCGTAATGAGCAAAATGAACAAGTACGTCTATACGAACGTAATTTTCGTTTGATTACTCCAAGTGATTTTGACTACTCGCCCTACTTTAATGTGATTAAATATCCTGCATGGAATGCGAGCAAGGAACCTGTTTATCGCACCTTACCGTGGCATCAAGAGTAGGAGTAGTGCTATGTCTCATCTAGCTCAATTACGCCAGCGTTATTTCAGCCGTCCTATTATGCACTTTATGCGACGGCAATTACGTCTCACCCAGCCTGAGTTACTCATTAACCCTACCCCTCCACCAGAAAGTTGGGATGTTGAAATTTTTTCAGGAGTGCCCAATTGGCAACGCCTACAGGCTATTGCTTTTACGCAGCTACTGCCCGTAGAGCGGGCGTTTATCGAAGGCACTTTAAACGACCTATGCCAACAACTCAGTACTTATCCACAGACTAGTTTTAATGACTTACCAGAAGCTTTGCGCCACGCCCTTCGCTCTGACGGTTGTTTTGGTTTACTGATTCCTACGCAATACAGCGGCATGGGTTTTTCAGCATTAGCCTATTCTCAAGTACTGTTAAAACTTACTAGTTGCCACCTTGATACTGCAATGGCAGTCCGTCAAGCCAATAGCGGTTTGAATGAATGGCTCAAGCGCTATGGTACATCAGAACAAAAAACTCAATACTTGCCCCTCATTGCAACAGGTAAACTCAAAACTCAAGTACTGACCTCACCTCAAACCAGCCACCAACTATTTAATGCCTTTGCTAAAGCCTCGTTAATTCAAATTAATCACCAAGTACTAATCCAATTACACATCGAACCACAGGCACTTAAAGGTATTCCATCTGATACGTTATTAGGGTTTGTATTGGATTTAACAGATCCTCATCTATTACAAACAAAACCCTTTAAAGCAGGTTTAAGTGTAGCTTTAAGCACGTTGACGCGGCTCAAATATCATCCACAGCATGGTGTAGTACTACCCTTGAGCAGTTTATTGGGAGGCGAATCACTGGTTGGGCAAGGTGAAGCTATACTCTTGGACACCTTAAATGGACGTGGCTTGGGGATGCCTGCTTTGGATGTAGGGATAGCTAAATATGCGACTCGCTATACAGGTGCTTATGCCAAAGTACGCCAGCAATTAGGGATGCCCTTAGGGTATTACGATGGGATCGAAGAACAGCTCGCTCGGATTATGGGAAATACTTATCTCATGGATGCCGCCCGTATTTTAACTGCCACCGCTTTTGATCAAGGACAACGCCCCTTATTAATTAGTGCACTGGTCAAATACCAACTCACTGAACGCTTACGCCAAGTACTAATGGATAGCTTGGATATTATTGGTAGCCCTCATCAGTCTATTCCTAGCGAGTACTTAGCCCAAGTGTATAAAGTACTCCCAGAATACTTGAATCTAGAGGGCAATGATTTGCTATTACGCTCGCTATTAGTATTTGGGCAGGGTACTTTACAATGTCATCCTCAATTACTCGCCGAAATTCACAGTGCTTTAAATAAAGACTTAGGGCAATTTGACCAAGTACTCATGCAACATTTGGGGCAAATTACTAAGCATTTACGTCAAAGCATTAGTCACGGTCTCACTAATGGTATTTTCACCGCGCCCGGCAGCCCCACGACAAGACGCTATTATCGTCAACTCCAGCGCCTGAGTAGCCATTTTGTGACGTTAGTAGATTATGTGGTGTTGTCATTGGGGGGTAACCTACTCTGTCACGAACGCTTATCGGGGCGGATGGCGGATATTATTGCTAATTTATACTTATGTTTGGCGGCCTTAAAGCATTATGCCGAACAAGGTGAACCCGAAGCGGATAAACCTTTAATGGAGTACTCGTGTACGTTAGCGATGCATCGTGCCCAACAAGCTATGCTGGGTGTATTTCACACCTTACCCAAACCGTGGCTCACCAAAAGTTTACGCTTTTTAATGTTCCCTTATGGTAAACCGTTTAGCCCCCCCAGTGAAAAGCTGATTCATGCGGTCGCTCAATTAGCGTTAGAACCCTCTATGACTCGTGAGCGTGTAACAAAAGGGGTTTATTTAGTTGAAGGCAGTGAGCAACCTTTAGCAAGATTAGACAGTGCATTAGAGCAAGCGGTATTGAGTGCACCTGATTTTTACCAACTCAAGCGTTTGGTGAAGCATGGTAAATTGCAATGCAAAGCCTTAGTAGAACAAATCGAGGAAGCCAGTACTTTACAATTATTACCTGAAAGCAGTATTGAGCGTTTGCGACAAGCACAACATATTATGAGTCAGGTCGTAAATTAAGGAGTACTTTTGAGCTAAGTACTCAAGACTACAAACGCCACTGCATAGTGGCGCTCATCACTCACCGAAAGCTGGTAATGGTTTACCCCTAAGGCTTGTGCGGTTTGCAAAGTAGTACCGTGTAAAACAAGATACGGCTTGCCCTCTGGCATATAGCACGTTTCAATTTCTTGCAAACGGGCTTTTTCCCCAATGCCAGTCCCCAGCGCTTTTGAGACGGCTTCTTTAGTAGCAAAGCGCTTAGCTAACCAAGGAGCCGGATTAGCCAAACCTTTAAAGCGCTCTAATTCATTAGCGTGCAATAAGCGCTCCACAAAACGTTGGGATTGCCCGACTAAAATGCGCTCAATACGGGCAATCTCAATAATATCCGTGCCAATGCCGATGATCATTGCGACATTCTAGCTCGTGCCGACTGCATCAATGCCAACATCTCTACCGTCGCTTGACGAATACCCACAAAAATCGCGCGTGCCACCATGGCATGACCAATATTCAGCTCTCGCATTTCGGGGATTTGGGCAATCGCTACGGTATTTTCATAGTCCAATCCATGCCCTGCATTGACTTTAATCCCTAGGCTATGCGCTAGCTCAGCCGCTTTTTGAATGCGCTCTAATTCGCGTAATTGGGCATCACCCTTTGCATTCGCATAAGTACCCGTGTGTAGCTCAATCACCGGTGCGCCAATATCCGGTACACGGCGAATATGCTCTAAATCCGGCTCAATAAAGAGTGACACCCGCATTCCACCTTCCAGTAAACGCTGGGTACAATCCTGAATCCGTGCAAAGTGATGAATCACATCCAAACCACCTTCTGTAGTGATTTCTTCACGCTTTTCTGGAACGATACACACATCTTCGGGTACCACCTCGCTGGCGATTCTGACCATTTCTTCGGTCGCGGCAATTTCCAGATTGAGACGGGTTTTGCACAATTTTCGAATGTCATATACATCTTTATCTTGAATATGGCGGCGATCTTCGCGCAAATGAATAGTAATAGCGTGCGCCCCCGCATCCTCCACAATCCGCATAGCTTCTAATAAATTCGGATAGGGCGTGCCGCGTGCTTGGCGCAAAGTAGCGATATGGTCAATATTGACCCCTAATTCGAGTGGATGAGTCATTGTAGTAATTGCCTTGCATAAAGTGATTTACCATTGAGATGATAATACATCATTTGATCGAGTACTTTGCGTAACTCTTGGCGTTGGTCAGGCGTTAAAGTATCGGGCTGTCTTAAAGCACACAGTAGTCGCCCTGAAATATTAAACCCTTTTTCTCTAGTCATCGTTAATGCAGGTACTACCCCATGATTCGGATGAAAACGGTACATCTGTTGAGGATTAAGTACTTCGCCTGTCACATCATCAGTTTCAAAATTAAGTACTTGATTATGTTGCTCTAGAAAAAATAGCTCAAATTGATTGAGTAATGAAGTATTCGGTTGCTGATGAAGTACTTCTAATAAAGTGTGGTAAAGCTGAAATAAATCAGGCAAAGCTTGCCCTGTTTCTAATCCACGCAAGAGTACTTCTGTCGCATAAGTCCCTTGAACCAAAGCGGCATTCTTCAGTGAGAAGCGTTGCACCTCATCGACATCAAATAAGGTAAAAACCTCACCCCGCCCTCGCCAACGTACTTCTAATAAACGCAAAGGCTCAAAAATCGCTCTAAGTCGATCTGCTTGAGCCTTGGAGTACTTAGCAATGCAGGTAATTTTACCGTGGGATTCAGTAAACAAATCCAGTAATAAACTCTGCTCACGAAAGGGCTTACGGCGTAATACAAAGGCTAGTGATTGAACATCGTGTGACAAAGTACTCGCCTCTTAATAACAAAAAGCTACTCACGCGGGCTAAGGGAACACTAACGGGTGATTCCCAACTGCTGCAAATGCCGTGGGCTATTTTCCCAGTTTTCCTCTACGCGCACCCACAACTTGAGCATCACTTTACGCTCTAAAAAGTTCTCAATCGAAATCCGTGCAGAGCTACCAATCCGCTTTAGCGTTTCGCCCTTACTACCAATAATAATACCTTTTTGGCTATCGCGACTGACCCAAATCGCCGCATCAATCTCAATCACTCTACCATTATCTTCAAAGCGCTCTACTTCTACCGCCGTTGAATAAGGCAACTCTTGATGCAAATAAGTCATCAATTGTTCGCGCACTAATTCGCCACAAATAAACTTAGTCGATTGATCAGTAATATCATCGTCTTCGTAAGCCCATTCGCTTTCAGGCATGACCTCTACTAACGCCTTTTTAAGCTCAGTAGTATTAATACCTTTGGTTGCAGATAGCGGAAATACGTCTTTAAATTCACGCTGTGCCGTCACAGTTTGTAGCCATGCCAGTAGTTTATCTTTGTCCGCTACTTTGTCGACTTTATTAGCAATTAAAAATACGGGACATTTCACATGAGCCAAACGACTGAGTACTAAATCATCTTCCTCTGTCCAGCGTAATGCCTCTACTAACATCAGTACTGCATCGACTTCTTCAAGAGCGGCAACCGCTTCGAGGTTAATGCTTTTATTAAGTAGACTTTTGCTGGTTTTGTGAATGCCAGGGGTATCCACAAACACTATTTGCGCTTCACCTTCGGTCAAAATCCCGCGAATATTATGGCGCGTGGTTTGGGGTTTGTTGGCAATCGCGGAAACTTTTGCGCCAATCAAATGATTCATTAACGTAGATTTGCCCACATTCGGGCGACCAGCAATCGCGACTAATCCGTATTGCGTCATAACTTTCTCACTAATTCAAAGGCTTGCCCTGCGGCATCTTGTTCGGCTTTACGGCGGCTATTGGCTTGACCTTGGGTACGTATTTTCAGCGCAGGAATCACACACTCCGCACGAAACGATTGTTTGTGCGCTTCACCCGTTACATCTAATAGGTTATACAGGGGTAAATCCATACTGCGGGATTGTAAGTACTCTTGCAGGCGACTTTTGGGGTCTTTAAGGTCATCCTCAGTCGGTAATTCATTTAAGCGTTGCTCATAAATTTTTAGCACAAAGGTTTGAGCTTGCTCTAAACCACGCTCTAAATAAATACAGCCAATCAATGCTTCTAGCGCATCAGCTAAAATGGATTTACGTCTAAAACCACCGCTTTTCAGCTCACCAGGCCCTAAACGCAAAACATCACCTAAGCGAATATCAATCGCTAATTGTGCTAAAGCATTTTCATTCACTAAGGATGCACGTAGCCTGCTTAAGTATCCTTCACTCGCCCGTGGGATACGTTTATAAAGCTCCGTGGTGATAATAAGCCCTAGCACACTATCACCAAGAAACTCCAAGCGTTCGTTATTTTTACCATCCGCACTACGATGAGTAATGGCTCGCTTAAAACTATCCGAGGCCATTAACTCACTATCAATTAATTTATCCAGTCGTTCCACACTCGCTATCCTAGATGGGGGAGCAGTGGGATTTTACTCAATCCCACCCACACGCGATAATGATGGCCAAGTACTGCCTATATTCCAGTGCAGCCATACAAATACCGCTTTTCCTACTAAATTTTCTTCTGGTACAAAGCCCCAAAAACGGCTGTCTCTACTATTATCACGATTATCTCCCATTACGAAATAATGTCCCGCAGGAACATCCACATCACCCGTAGGGCTTAAGGTGTTGGGTACTATTAAGATATCGTGTTGAGTGCCATTGAGGTTTTCACGTAAGCGCTCTGATACTTGCTCTCCTTGATCACCTCCCGAAATGGGCACATAAGTTCCTAAGGGTACTCGCTCTACAGGAATACCATTCACGCTCAATATTTTATTATTGATAGTAATATGATCACCAGGTACGCCAATAACCCGTTTTATATAATCTATCTGCGGGTTTTCAGGATAGCGAAACACTACCACATCCCCCGTCTTTGGTTCGCCTGTAGAAATAATTTTGGTATTTACAATCGGTAAACGCACGCCATAAGAGAATTTATTAACCAGAATGAAATCACCAATTTCTAAAGTAGGCAACATAGAGCCGGAAGGAATCCGAAAAGGCTCAATAATAAAGGAGCGCAAAATCAGTACAACAAACAATACTGGAAAAAACGACTTCGCATAGTCGACCAGTAATGGTTCAGGGTTAACCGGAGACTTATTACGAGTTTTCCACCAGTAGCCTAACCAGACTAAGCCTGATACAAGCGTCAAGGTGACTAAAATCACCTCAATATCAAACAAGTTCATACTGTTATCCATTATTTTACTTATCGCCCACTTTAAGAACCGCTAAGAATGCTTCTTGTGGAATCTCCACACTACCTACTTGCTTCATCCGTTTTTTACCCGCTTTTTGCTTTTCGAGTAATTTACGTTTACGGCTCACATCGCCCCCGTAGCATTTTGCTAATACGTTTTTACGAAGGGCTTTGACGGTAGTACGGGCAATGACATTCGTGCCAATCGCGGCTTGAATCGCTACCTCAAACATTTGACGAGGAATAATGTCCTTCATACGCTCTGTCAAATCACGCCCCCGCTGTTGAGCAAAGGATTTATGTACCATTAAAGACAAAGCATCAACACGATCACCGTTGATTAAAATGTCCACTTTAACCATCGGTGCTTCGTCAAAACGATCTAATTGATAATCAAATGACGCATAACCGCGACTCACTGATTTTAGACGGTCAAAGAAATCGAGTACTACCTCATTGAGCGGTAAATCATAATTTAAGGTGACTTGATTCCCTAAAAATTGCATTTGCTTTTGTACGCCACGCTTTTCGACGCACAAATTCATGACATTCCCCACGTACTCTTGCGGGACTAAAATCGTGCCACGAATAATTGGCTCACGAATTTCTTTGATACTAGTCAGAGCAGGCAATTGTGAGGGGTTATGAATTTTAAGTACTTCATCACTCGTCGTTACTACTTCATACACTACCGTAGGTGCGGTGGTAATCAGGTCTAAATCATACTCACGCTCTAAACGCTCTTGGACGATTTCCATGTGCAGCATACCCAAAAAGCCACAACGGAAACCAAACCCTAACGCTTGTGACGTTTCAGGTTCATAGTAAAGCGCCGAATCATTCAAGTTAAGTTTTTGTAGGGCATCACGCAAGTCTTCATAGTCATCCGACTCGACTGGGAAAATACCTGCGAAAACACGCGGCTGAATCTCTTTAAAACCGGGTAACGCCTTATCCGCAGGGCGATGGATTTCGGTAAAGGTATCCCCTACTTTTGCCCCGTCCAGCTCTTTAATACCTGCAATTAAAAATCCTACTTCGCCTGCACGAAGGACTTCGGTATCGGTCATTTTGGGTGTAAAAATACCAACACGTTCGACTTGGAATTCACGCCCTGTCGACATGGCTTTGATTTTTTGCTTTTTACGAATTTCGCCATCTTTCACACGAATGAGAGAAACTACACCGACGTAATTATCAAACCACGAATCTACAATTAGGGCTTTGAGCGGGGCTTCTGGATCACCTTTGGGGGGAGGAATACGCTCAACAATCTGTTCTAGGACTTCTTCAATACCAATGCCTGTTTTGGCGCTACAAACCACTGCATCGGAGGCATCTAAGCCGATAATTTCTTCGATTTCTACTTTGACGCGATCAGGATCAGCCGCAGGTAAATCGATTTTATTGAGTACAGGAACCACTTCTAAATCAAGATCAATCGCCGTGTAGCAATTCGCCACACTTTGTGCCTCAACCCCTTGAGAAGCATCCACCACTAATAAAGCACCTTCACAGGCTGCCAATGAGCGCGAAACCTCATAGGAAAAGTCAACGTGACCGGGGGTATCAATAAAGTTTAATTCGTAGGTTTCACCGGTTTTTTTACTAGTGTAATTTAATGAAACACTTTGAGCCTTAATAGTAATGCCCCGCTCGCGCTCTAAATCCATAGAGTCAAGTACTTGTTCGGACATCTCACGCTCAGTTAAGCCACCGCACACTTGAATAAAACGATCAGACAAGGTGGATTTACCGTGGTCAATATGGGCAATAATCGAGAAATTACGGATATTTTGATTCGCTTCACTCATGCTGCAACGCTAGCCTCAATGCCTGCTCATCAAAAAAGTGATAACACAATACTTCGCCCTCATATTCCACTACAGGAATATCCACATGATAACGTTGGCGAATTATAGGTTCGGCTTGATCAATGTCAGACAGTTTAATGTCAAAATTCAATTCACTTTGCAGACTTTGCAAAGCGGCTATCATATCATCACATAAATGACAGCCGTGGCGATGATACACGGTTATAGAGTTTTTTGCTTGATTCAATCTCGACTACTCTTAAGCTATTCCATTTTTAACGCAATAAAGCGCGCTGCTCCACTGCGTTTGACTAGTAAAGGCACCATTCGTTTAGTTTTTAAGCCTTTTACTAACTGAGTTAAGTGGTTAACCGATTGTACAGGCTTACCGTCTAATAAAGTAATCACATCCCCTACTTCTAATCCAGCTTTTTGTGCCGGATTACGCAGTACTTTCTCCACGACTACCCCTTGCTGAATAGTCAGCGATTCTTTTGCCTCTTTGTCCAGATCACCTAATTGCATACCTAATATTGACGCATCCGGTGACAGATTAGCATTGTCAGGTGCCATGAGGTCTTCAACAGGCAACTCTGGCGCAGGTAACTCACTAATCGTTAACGTCACCAGTTGGCGTTTACCCTCGCGCATAATAGTGAGCTGAATGGGGGTTCCAGCAGGGGTCATGCCGACCATTGAAGGTAATACTGCCGCATTAGGCACCGATTTACCATTAAACTCCAAAATAACGTCCCCAATATTTAATATCCCCACCGCGGGGCCACCTTCAGTAATCTGAGCCACTAGCGCTCCGGTAGGTTTGAGCAAATTAAACGATTGTGCTAGCTCTTGATCGACTTCTTGAATATAAACACCTAACCAACCGCGTGACACATAGCCTTGGCTTCTGAGCTGTTCAATCACCCCCATCGCAACCTTAATGGGAATGGCAAATGACACACCCATAAACCCCCCAGAGCGACTGTAAATTTGCGAATTAATGCCCACAACTTGACCTGCTAAATTAAACAGTGGCCCTCCTGAGTTACCCGGATTAATGGCAACATCTGTTTGAATAAAGGGTACATAGTTATCACTAGGCAAATTCCGTCCTAAAGCACTCACAATCCCAGACGTAGCACTATAGTCAAAACCAAAGGGTGAACCGATGGCTAATACCCACTCACCTACGTCTAAACGATCCGAATTTCCCAGCTTTACCGTCGGCAAATTTTTGGCATCCACCTTCAAAAGCGCTACATCCGTTCGTAAGTCACTACCAATTAATTGTGCTTTAAATTCACGTCTATCACTGAGTTTGACTTTAATTTCACTGGCCTTAGCTACGACATGGTGATTAGTCACAATGTAACCATCCGCAGACAAAATAAAACCCGAGCCTCGTGGATTACGATCAAAACTATAAGGAGTACTTTGCCCACGCTCATTAAAAAACCGCTGATAAAGCTCTTCAAATAATTGCTCAGAGGTAGGAGGCTCAGACTGATCTAAGGGTATATTGGGTACCCCCTGAGTAGTAATATTGACCACGGCGGGGCTAGCACGTTTTACTAACTGGGTAAATTGTGGCAATGCTTGGGCATGAGCAATCTGAACTTGCCACACCAAGAGCATCAACATTAACCAACGTTGATACATACAATGGCTCCTGAATTGCCTTTAAGTGATGTTAGGTACTTAAGGCTTATTATTATTGTTATTTTATAATGTTTATTTCAGGTCAGCGTGAAAGTGTATGGGATGAGTCGTTGATTGCTTGCGTAAAATAACTGGCTGAAAATGTTCTAAATGTTTAGACCAATGAGCAAAATACCGTGCGAGCCTAAAACCCACTATTAAACCCACGACTCCCGCCAACATAGCACCAATATCACTATTTAAACCTACAGACTGAAATATATAGGTTCCTAATAAAGCGGCGATTAACAGACTTATTAAAGGTAAAGCATAAGCTAGCACTGAATAGAGTAATAAGGCGTTACTTTTCAGCCCGACTACTACCTGATCACCCACTCTGGCATAGACCGGATTGAGTACTTTAACGGCTTGAGGTTTAGGTTTAAACCATTCACTTAAAGATAAAGTACTACACGAGCTTTTCTCAGTAGCACAAGACTGACATCCAGCATTATCCTCAGGCATCACCCAAGCATACCCCACTTCGTTTGCTATAATGACAGCTTTTTGTTCAATCATGGTGAGCATTCCAGTATTATTATGGAGCTGCTCATTCCGTTATTTTAATTTATATAAATGTTTGAAAATTGAGCAGCCCTAGGATTTTGGTGTGTATTTAAGCCCATTGAAAATCGCTTCCAAAGTTGACTCTGGTACTTCACCCATGAGTGTAATCATATAGTTACCTATTTCTTGGGTCAATATATTCATAGCACCTGACGAGTAATTAGACTCATTAGTCAATACCTCACCACTTTTCTTCACATCAGCAAAAATCGACACTGCGGTCATACCATCGGAGACAATAATTTGAGTACGTGAGTCAGATTGTCGAATTTCAGCAATCTTTTCAAAGCCCAAGGGCAACTGCGCAAAACTCCAATTATTACTTTCTGAATTAGACTCAGTAGGAAGCTGTTCGCTTGTTGTTTCTGCTGCTACTTTAGCTTGCGCACTCACCATTAAGGGTTCTGATGCTGGGGTTGCCTCTAGTACTGCATTATCAGCCTCAGCTCCTGCCATCACGACGGGAGTAGACTTAGTAGAGGTAAGATTAATTTCGGTAAACATGAGCTGCTCTACTACTTGCTTATCACGCCCCATCAATGAGTACTTCAATAACATACCCGTTTTAGGATCAATGCAATAACGATGCAAGTAACGCATAGCATCTCTAGGGCGTGCCACCACTACCTGACATTCAATATTAGCCACCCACTCTTTGGAGCCTAAATCGAATGCATAAGCCTTTTGGGTTTGAGGTTGTAGTTTATTGTAGGTGGATAGAGAAAAACTCTTGGCTTCATCAGGAGTACTTTCACTTTCTACATCGCGACCTGTTTTAGGGTCAAGATACACGACACTTTCTCGCCCACCTTGCGACGAGTGCGTAATTCTAAAGGTATTGAGATTAGTTTCTTGTTGATAAACCAATTTACCTTGGTAATTTAAATCTCTAGCGGATGATTGCATTAACTCTAATAACTCTAACGCTGAGTCAGCTGCCATTGCGGGGGTTGTACTCAGCCCCAAAGTTAAACACAATCCCAAAGTGGTTA
>JBDKGX010000059.1:0-15254 GCA_039797965.1 Pseudomonadota bacterium | reverse complement strand
AGCGAGTAATTCAGCTAGTAATTCAAAAGCTCTCTTAGTACTCGTGACATCCGTGTCAAGCGCTATACGATCCGCAGACAGTAGGGTGATAAAGTCCATATTACTTAATTAAACCTCATTAAGCTTCATCAGCTAAAGCTAAATTACGATGACTGCCCTCTTTAGGATGGTGATCTTTGAGTTTTTCTTTATGTTTAATAATTTGACGGTCTAGTTTATCCGCTAAAGCATCTAGTGCGGCATACATATTGTCAGAGGTAGCATCTGCATGAATACGATTACCGCTTACAGTTAAAGTGGCTTCTGCTTTGTGAACTAATTTTTGCACCTCAATAGTAAAGTGAATCGTTAGGAGCTGATCAAAGTGTCGTTTGAGTCGATTAGCCTTTTCGTTGATATAGCGGTTTAGAGCAGGAGTAATCTCAATGTGATGACCAGTGATTTCTAATTGCATATATGCGCTCCTATTTCAGGACAGATAAAAACAACCGTTTTTTCCTCTCAAAAGTCCAAACGGTTTAAGTAGCAAGCAATGTTTTCCGCTCGTGAGAAGACGGAATCATCATTGCTTCACGATATTTTGCAACAGTACGTCTTGCGACATTAATACCTTGTTCTTGCAGTAATTGCGTCAAATAACTATCACTTAAAGGTGCTTGAGGGCTTTCTTGTTCGATCAATTGTTTAATCATGGCACGAATAGCCGTAGATGAACAACTAGCCCCTGTATTGGTATCTAATTGACTAGAGAAAAAGTACTTAAACTCATAGATACCTCTAGGGGTGTGGAGGTATTTATTAGTTGTCACGCGCGATATGGTTGATTCATGCATTTGCAGTTCTTCCGCTACGTCTCTCAGTACTAAAGGTTTCATGGCCTGTTCTCCATATTGCATGAAACCGTGCTGACGTTCAACTATTGCCTGCGCAACACTTAAAACCGTGTTATTACGATTATCGAGGCTACGAATTAACCAACGTGCTTGTTGTAGATGACCTTTCAAATAGTTATTGGTCGTAGCATCTTTGGATTGACCAATTAACTCGGCATAATGTTGATTAATATTTAAGTTAGGTGTGAGATTAGGGTTGAGGCTTACAACCCATTTGCCCTGAACTTTACGCACATAGGCATCAGGAACAATATAGTCAGTCTTAACATTAGAAAAAGTACTGCCGGGTCTAGGTTGTAAGGTTCTGAGTAATTTCACAGCGTCCTCAAGTTGTGATTGGCCTATTTTTAGGCGCTTCATTAACTCTTTATAGTGGCGCTGTTCTAATAATTCCAGATATTTTTCAACCAAGGTTACGGCAATCGTTTGTAGCTCATCTATAGGCAAGTACTTTAGTTGAATCAGCAAACATTCACGTAAATTGCGTGCACCCACCCCAATCGGGTCAAGCTGTTGAATGTAAGTCAGTACACAGTGTACATCTTCTAAATCTACTAATAATTCATCAGCAAGCCGAGTATGAACATCCTCCAAAGGCTCCGTTAAATAGCCGGCTCCATCGAGACAACTAATGAGTACTTCAGCAATTTGCTTATCAATAGCAGATAAATTGCTCATGCTGATTTGCCACATCAAATGACTCTGTAAATCATCAGAGCTATCAGCTTGATTCTCAATAAAGGCATTAATATCACTATCATCATGATGGCTAGGCGTGTCGTAAACATCGCTCCAATCAGCATCTAGTGACTCAATATCTTCAGGAATTTCTTGGTTTAAAGCGCTATCTTCGCCCAGTTCAGGAGTACTTTGTTCTTCAAAACCATTATCAGGATTAGATTCAAACTCTGGAGTACTTAAACTCTGGTGGTCACTGGCAATACTGGTTTCATAGTCCTCATCTTCAATTTGTAGTAGAGGATTTTCTTCTAAGGCTTGCTGAATTTCAGCTTCTAATTCAATAGAGGATAGCTGCAACAAACGAATGGCTTGTTGAAGCTGGGGGGTCATGGACAGTTGTTGTCCAAGGCGGATGTCAAGTCCCTGTTTAAGCATTATTGTTTTTCGTCCTGACAGTATTCACTACACGAGAAAGCTGTTACCAGTATGTTAAATCGAATTTTCATAGAGTGCAAAAATGCCTGAATTTGGGTGAATGCAATCTTAAATGTACGAGTCTTACAGCCGAAAGTCAGCCCCTAAATAGACTTTACGGACTTGCTCATTATTAAGGATTTGGTCTGGAGTACCTTCGGTAAGAATTTTTCCTTCACTTAAAATATAGGCACGTTGGCAAATACCTAGCGTTTCACGCACATTATGGTCGGTGATTAGTACGCCGATATTACGTTTGGTAAGCTGCTCAATAACCCGTTGAATTTCCAGTACTGATACGGGGTCAACGCCTGCAAAAGGTTCGTCCAACAATATAAAGCGTGGCTCAATCGCTAAAGCTCGGGCAATCTCCAACCGACGGCGCTCGCCTCCCGATAAACTCATCCCTAAACTAGTACGTAAATGTCCAATTTGAAATTCATCAAGGAGTACTTCTAGCTGCTCTAAACGTTGAGAACGTTTTAAGTCTTTACGCAATTGCAGTACGGCTAGAATATTTTCCGCCACGGTCAACTGTCGAAATACGCTAGCTTCTTGCGCTAAATACCCCAAACCATATCTGGCACGCTCATGCATGGGGGCTTTGGTAATGTTTTGCTGGTTTAAGTAAATTTGCCCAGCATCGGCTCCTACTAAGCCCACTATCATATAAAAGCACGTCGTTTTACCGGCTCCATTGGGACCTAGTAATCCTACTACTTCAGCGCTTTTAATCTGCAAACTAACATCCTTAAGGACTTGGCGTTGCTTATAGCGCTTTTGTAAATGTTCCGCACGTAAAATATTCATGCGAAATTATTGAGCTTTGTTAGTAGGGTAGAATGTTGCACTGACTCGACCTTGACGACGTTGATCTGGGGTTTGTTTTTCAGCACCTGCTGTGGCATTACCGGCTTTGAGTTGCCCATTGTTGGTTTGATATTCGATTCGATTACTAGCAAAGCGATCACGATCCTGCATGAGTACCGCATCGCCTGTGAGTACTAAACGTTTTTGCCCGACTTGATAAATCATTTGTTTAGCTTGGCCGGAGGCTTGCTTGCCATCATCCATGAGCTGATTGAATGTAATAGGATTACCCGCAGCAGTGATGGTTTGGATTTCATTATTGGGGGCAATAATATCAACCCGTCCTGCTTTAATTTCTAAAGTACCTTGTTTAATCACTACATTGCCTATGTAGGCCGCCTTACCTGCATTGCGGTCAAACTCAGCAGCATCGGCATTAATCGTTACAGGCTCCTCCACATCTTTGGAGAGCGCATGACTGAGGGTAGGTATACCCACTACTAAGGTCAGCAGTATGCAGTTAACGACGTATTTGATAGACAGATTGTACATTGGCAGGTAGCCTCAAAAAAGCCTCGTTTAATTTTGCTTCCAGTCCAGTGGCTTGCATAATCACTTCCGGTGATTGAATCACAACGTGGCGGTCAGTAGTTATCAGTTTATTGTTTAAATCAGCCTGTAGCTGATCGGTAGTTAAGGTTAAATCACGACCGGTATTGGGTGCGTACTGGATTTTAACCGCTTGATTCAAAGTCAGGTGATCAATTTTATGCTCTAAAATAGCTTCAGAAGCTTGCAAAGTACTCTCTAATTGCCCTTGCTCACTAAAGCTTTGTAGTTGTGGCAGATTAATCGTGCTTTTTTCTTGAGCTTGCCAGTGTTTTAAATGTTGTCCTGCGACTTCGTGTTGACGTATGCCCACTGAATTATAACTTTGCAAAGTAAAATCACTAAAGTAATAGTCAATCACATCAGGTTTAGTACTTTGATTCGTGTTAGAAGTCGAGGGTATTATATATTGGCGTACATCCATGAGCATTAACACCGCCACCAACGCCAGTACTATAAAAAACACTTGTTTCATATTGAGTACTTTAACATTAATACGCCAAGTAACGTTCAATGATTCCCTCAAGATGACCTTGAGCACTTAAAATCAGTTCACAAGCATCACGCGCAGCACCCGCCCCTCCCGCCTGTTCCGTGACCCAATGAGCATATTGCTTAGCAATAGGGTGTGCATCTGCCACTGCAATCGCTAAACCGACCTGACGCATGACGGGTAAGTCAATAATATCATCCCCAATATAAGCGACTTGTTCGGCTTTTAAATCGGTTTGTTTTAGTAAGTCTTGGAAGGCGGGGCGTTTATCACGATAGCCTTGATAGACTAGGTTGAGATCCATTTGCAGGTTACGTGCACGATGCAGGACTAATTCTGATTGGCGTCCCGTTAAAATGGCGGCTTTAATCCCACTATCCATCAGCATACGCATCCCTAAACCATCACGAGAGTAGAAGGCCTTCGTTTCCTGCCCCAAATCATTGAAGTATAAGCGCCCATCAGTCAGTACACCGTCTACATCAAAGATGACCAGTTGAATCGCTTGAGCGCGAGTTAAAACGGACTCCGGATACGTCATTATGCAATGCCTGCCTTTAATAAATCGTGCATGTGGATAATACCGATAACCTGCCCATTGTCCACCACAGGTAATGCAGTAATCGAAAAACGTTGCATTTGGTTGAGGGCATCCACGGCCAATTGATCAGCCGTAATGAATTGACACGGTGTGGTCATTAATGCACTAACAGGTTGAGTAAAAAAGTCAGTGCCTTTTTCAAAGGTGCGCCGCAAATCGCCATCCGTAAATACCCCCAACAGTGTGTCTTCGTTATCGACTACCGTCGTTAATCCAAAACCATGTTGAGTCATGGCTAAAATGGTACTACTCAGATCAGCATAGGGGAGTACTTTAGGGATATCAGCCCCCTGATGCATAATATCCTGTACATGTACCAATAAGCGTTTACCTAAACGTCCTGCAGGATGTGAACGGGCAAAATCAGAGGCTGTAAAGCCACGCACTTGTAATAAGGCTACGGCTAAGGCATCACCCATCACTAACGTTGCCGTAGTACTAGAGGTGGGGGCTAATCCTAAAGGGCAAGCTTCTTTGCTCACTCCAATGTTTAAATGGCAAGTCGCGGCTGTAGCTAAAGCAGAGGTTGGATTACTAGTAATCGCAATAATAGGGCTTTGTAAGCGTCTAAGGGTAGGTAAAATCGTGAGAATTTCATCGGAGCTACCAGAGTTTGATAATGCAATTACCACATCGGTTGCCAAGATCATCCCTAAATCACCATGACTGGCTTCACCAGGATGGACAAAAAAAGCAGGAGTACCCGTACTGGCTAATGTTGCCGCAATTTTATTACCAATATGTCCCGACTTACCCATACCCGTGACAATCACTCGCCCTTTACAAGCCAAAATTAACTCACAAGCCTGATCAAATTGTTCATCTAATAAGGCAGGTAAGGCTTGTAGGGCAGTAATTTCGGTATGAATTACCGCGCGTGCTAACTCGCGAAACTGTGTCATTGATTTTCTAAAAGCCCTAAGTTTCAACCGGATAAAGGCGGGTATTATAACCCAATTAACCCGCTAATAGATGAAGTATAAGAATCATTACGTCTCTGTTAATATAAGTACTCCCTCGACGACCGCTGTGAAGCCCTAATCCAAGTACTATGTCCCAATCAGAACCTACCAATTCTGCCATTTCCGAGCAGCTGGATAAAACTGTCTCTACAAGTTTGCCAAGTGTCTTCAACGCCAGTACTTTTCTAAAGACCGTACCACATAAGCCGGGTGTGTATCGCATGATCAGTGCGACAGGGGAAATCCTTTATATTGGCAAGGCAAAAGATTTACGTAATCGGGTCAGTAGTTATTTTCGTACTACAGTGGCTAGCGCTCGTATTCGGGCAATGGTTAAGCAAATTTGTGATATTCAAATTACGCTGACTAATACCGAAGCTGAAGCTTTATTACTCGAAAGCAATCTGATTAAAGAGCATAAACCGCGCTACAACATTTTGCTTAAAGATGGCAAAGGCTATCCCTATATTCACATCAGTACTGAGCAAGTTTACCCCAAAATTGAATTTTATCGCGGTGCACGTAAAGAGGCAGGGCAGTACTTTGGCCCTTACCCTAGCGTATTAGCAGTGCGCCACGCGCTCAATCTAATGAAAAAGCTGTTTAAAGTTCGCCAATGTGAAGACAGCTATTTTGCTAACCGTTCGCGCCCGTGTTTGGAGTATCAAATTAAGCGTTGTACCGCGCCCTGTGTAGGGTTGGTCACTCAAGAGCAATACGATTTACAAGTCAAACAAGCTATTCAGTTTTTACAAGGGCGTACTCAAGAGGTGATTGATGATTTGGTCAAACGAATGGAGCTAGCTGCTTTTCAATTACAGTTTGAGCAGGCAGCGGAGTACCGCGATTTGATTGAAAACTTGCGGCATATTTCCCAACAACAATACATCAGTAGTGGTAATGGTAACGTCGATGTTATCGCCTTAGAGCAACAAGGTGAGATAGTTGTTATTCAAGTGTTTATGATTCGTAATGGTAATAATTTGGGTAATCGCAATTTTTTCCCCGACTTACCTGACCCTGAAGCCACACAGGGCTACATTATGAGTTCGTTTTTAGCACAGTATTATCTCAATCATGATGTGCCACCCGAAGTACTAGTGAGTACTTTGCCAGAAGATAATGATGTTTTAGAGGATATGTTAGCTTTAAAGCAGCAACGCCGGATTAGCATTACCAAACCGCAACGGGGTGAACGCGCAAAGTGGTTGGAGTTAGCTCAAAAAAATGCCCAACATGCCCTACAGACTAAATTAGCTTCACAGGCGACTACAATGCAGCGCTTATTGGAGTTACAAAGTACTTTGGGTTTGAGTACTTTACCGCTGCGTATGGAGTGTTTTGATATTAGCCACACGCAAGGGGAGGCAACTGTCGCGTCCTGCGTAGTGTTTGATCAAGAGGGCGCTCGTAAAGCCGATTATCGTCGTTACAATATTGAGGGCATTCAGGGGGGCGATGATTATGCAGCGATGCATCAAGCCCTAAGTCGACGCTTTCGTCCGAGTACCCGCGACGAAGGTAAACTCCCTGATTTATTATTGATTGATGGCGGCAAGGGTCAAGTGAATCAAGCGCTAAGTGTGCTTAATGAACTTAAGGTGCAGGGTGTTGAGATTGTGGGGGTAGCAAAAGGTGAGGGACGTAAGGCAGGTTTAGAAACGCTGATTGTAGAAAAGGGTGAAGGGCGTTTAAATTTGCCAGAACATTCGGGTGCGTTACATTTGATCCAGCAAATCCGTGATGAAGCGCATCGTTTTGCCATTACGGGGCATCGAGCAAAGCGCCAAAAAGTACGTACTCAATCCGTCCTTGAGACTATTGCGGGGCTAGGTCCCAAACGTCGTCAACAGCTTTTAAAACAATTCGGTGGGTTACGTACCATTGAACGTGCCAGTGTTGACGAGCTAGCTAAAGTGCCGGGGATTAGTCGTGATTTGGCACAAAAAATTTACGATACATTTAATGGAGCATAAACAGTATGGTACTTAATTTACCAGTAGTATTAACATGGCTGCGTATTGCCTTAATACCGGTGTTAATCCTATTTTTCTATTTACCTACTGCTTGGGCTCCATTAGCAGCAGCACTGACTTTTGGTATAGCAGGTATTACGGATTGGGCGGACGGGTATTATGCGCGTAAGTATAATATGGAATCTGGTTTTGGTGCTTTTCTGGATCCTGTGGCTGACAAGTTAATTGTATCAGTAGCCTTAATTTTAATAGTTGAGCGTGAAGGATATTGGGCCTTTACTATGGCGGCTATTATAATTATCTCACGAGAAATTATTATTTCCGCTTTACGTGAGTGGATGGCGAAATTAGGGAGTAGTCAAGCCGTAGCAGTGGCGTATATTGGTAAATTAAAAACTACTTTTCAAATTATTGCACTGATTGGGTTGCTTTATAACCAAAGCTTGTGGGGTATACCCATTCGCGAATTAGGACTGATTGCATTAGCAATAGCGACTTTATTAACGGTAGTTTCTATGGTGCAATATTTAAAAGCCGCTTACCCTATATTAATTAAGTATGCTTAATTATAAGATAAAGTACTCAATAAAACAGTCATTCAAAATGACTGTTTTATTTATAAGTAAATTTTAAGCTTGAAGTACTTAGGTTTTATTAGATTGTAAATAACTTTGATAATCTTGTAATCGTGCCCATTCCCCTTTAGCGGCTAATTCAGCTTGAAAAGGCCATGATTGAGGGTCAAGGTTTTTGAAAGGTTCGCCTGCTGTTTCTAAAATTTGTTTTAAGCGAGTATTATCCGTTTTAGATAAGGTTTGATAATTTTTAATACCTGACTCATTTAAAATGGCTTCAATACGGGGTGTGATACCCTCTAGCTTTCGTAAATTATCAATTAAATCGGTTTCTGTGTTGAGTAGTTCAGCAATTGAAACAGTGCTAGCTACACGTCCATTTTGCTCTGAGCTTTGATGTTTGGAGGCTGCTGCTAGGGTAGCCACCGGAGTGGTTTCAGGGTTGCGGCGTAGCAATGTATTAATGTCAACAACATAACCAGAACCCGCTTGAGTCAAGTCTTCAATACTATGAGTATTGCTAGGCTGCATAACAGGTACTGCTGGCATAGGAGGTAACTCAGGTGCTACGGCAGTCATCGGTGTAGGTAATGCAACTTCAATAGTAGGTGTTGCTAATTCACTACGATACTCACTAGGATTAGGCTCGCGTAAATCCAAACTTGAATCAATGGATGTCGATGAAAGCGTAGGCGTATTAGCTATAGCCGACCCTAATGCAGCATTATTAAAGGCAAAGGTATTGGTACTTGTCGGTGCTAATCCAGCAAAGTCATTAGATTGGTTTAGATCAAATGCAGCAGGTTCTTTCAGTGTAAATAAAGAAGGTTCTTCAGTCTGTTTAGATCGGCAGCAAATCCCTAATTTTTTTAAGACGTAACAAGTTACAACGCCCAATATAAAAGTTAGTAAACTTAGACCTATTATTTCTAAACTAGCATTAGTTAGTGAGTAGTTAGTTATATCCATTAAAGTACTCACTCCTTATCCGTTTGAAAATAGCAAAATAAGAAACCTAGGATGAATGCTACTGCTAAAATAATACCAACCTCTAAACTAGCATTAGTTTGATCATAGCGAGCAGTTAAATGTTCAATCATGATTAATATCCTGTTAGTACGGGTATTACTTTAAAGGCATAATTTCTACACGACGATTTTGTTGCCGTCCTTCTTGAGTATTATTACTCGCGATAGGTTTTGACTCGCCCATAGAGGTTACTTGTAGTTGTTTTTCTGGTGCACCACGACGTATTAAAGCACTGCGCACAATTTCGGCTCTTTTTAAGCCGAGCTCTCTGTTTAAATCGGCATCACCACGATTATCAGTGTGCCCCGTGATTTTAATAGTGGCACGTTTATGTTTCTTTAAATAAGCTGCAACCGTATCAAAATAGTCAGCTGTTTCACCACTTAATGCGGGTTTGGTTGAGTTTGCGGGGAAGTTTAAGCGTGCAGGGCCTATATGGTTAGCGGTAGATTCACCATTTTGGTAAACTACCATTTTATTTTGATCTTTACCTTCAGGATCTTGTGGCTCTACCGATTTAGGGCGATTAGTTTCATTTTTTTCTTCTGTTTGAGCATCAACTAATTTTTCTTTGGTTTCCTTCGATTCTGTTTCTTTAGCTGAGTCTACAAGAGGTTTTGTAGTTTTGTTTACTGTAGCGGTATTGGCTTCTTTGAGCTTATTATTAGTTTCAGTCGCTGTTACAGTAGTTTGCTCTGATGACTCTTGAGTAGTAACAGTAGCGGCAGAATTATCGTTTTTAGTCGCTGCAGTTTTTACTGAGTCGAGTGCAGCTAAACCAGTAATACTAGTGGTATTAACAGTAGTAGCATTCGTGGTTATTTCGGTAGTTGTATTAACTTCGGGCACAGCAAGAGGTGCAGGAGGCTCAATAGGGGCGGGTGAGGGTACACCTTTGTTAACTCGTTTTTCCTCGTCGGGCGTCATGGCAGTGACTTGATTTTCAGGGCGATAAATATCTACGGATCCTTCATCAGTAACGGTAGTAACTGCCGGCGCTAGTTCAGTTTGTGGTTTAGTCGCAGTATCATCTTTTGAAGCACTAGTCGTGGTGGTTTCGTCATCTACTTTAGTTTTAGTAGTGGATTTAGCTAGTTTTTTAGGCTGTAAATAATTGGGTATGCCATTTTTATCACTATCTAGAGCATCATCAATGCGACCATCATTATTTTGGTCAGGGGACTCATCCTTAGTGAGAATAGTGTCATTATCATCATCATCATCGAGAGCATCGATTAGCCCATCACTATCCGTATCATTGGGAATCTGACTAATTTCTACCAAATCAGAGACACCATCTTCATCGGTATCAGGGTTGTTGAGATCTGTACCAAGGCGTTTTTCATCGCCGTTTCGTACGCCATCTTTGTCATTATCTTGGCTATCATCCTCAGTAGGCGGTAGAGCTTTTGCTGCTGTAGCCACTGAAGCGGTGCTGTTTGCTCCACTTTCTATACTACAGAACCCCTTGATTTTACAGGTGTACCACCACCAACTGCCAGTACCCCATAGCGCAGCTAAAACCAAAATAATGGATGACTTTAATTTCATGTAGAGAATCGTCCTTGTAAATACTAGACATACCCTGATTGATCACTAGCCCTAGATAGGGATGCCGTTAGCTTGTGTTTATATAGCAAGTACTGCTTAAGTAATTATAGTAGCAAATTGTGAGTAAGTCGGAGCATAAAAAATTAGCATTGCTCCCAAGGCAACCCATGAAAACGCCAGCCACCTAAAGTACTTCGATGCTGATGCTCATCACGCTCACCCTCAAATCCTTCTTCGACATGATAAACCTGTTTGAACCCAGCTTTTAGTAATACGTCAGCTGCATCTAAGGTACGTTTACCGCTTCGACAAATCAGTACAGCATGAGTTTCTGTCTTAGGATCGTCAATACCCTTAAAGCGATTACTAAAGGTTTTCTCGACTACTTGAGCAAAGTTTGGATCAACAGTCCAGTCTGGCTCATCAATCCAAGGAATATGAATAGAGCCAATAGCATGACCCACAAATAAGTACTCCATTGATGATCGGATATCAATTAGGAGACTATTCGGCGTTTTTTGTAAAAACTCGTAAGCTGCTTTAGGCGTTAGGTGTACTAAGCTAGACATGAAGGTACTCGGCTAAATTAATAAGCGGATAATTTTTCAAGCAGAGCTTGGTATTGTTCAGGAGCTGGATCCATACCCATTACCATACCGTACAGAATGGGGTCTTGTAAGTCGAGTAATTCGTTGAGATAGGTCAACTCAGTTGGGGTTGCACTAGGATAGTGACGTTCTAGATAACGTACTAGAATAACATCTAATTCTTTCATGCCACGACGGCAACGTAGTTTTAGACGAGAATGTTCGCTCATAGCTTAATAATCCACTGCACTTAAGACGGGGCAAGTATTCACTTGGAAAGGCAGGATAATATAAGGAAAAACCCTTAAGACCAAGTGTCTTAAGGGTTTTGTCTGAATAATTAACGGCGTTCAACCATTAATTGTTTCAATTGACCAATAGCCTTAGCAGGATTTAAGCCTTTCGGGCAAGTATTGGTGCAGTTCATAATGGTATGGCAACGATAGAGTTTGAAAGGATCTTCCAAACTATCTAAACGTTCGCCTGTTGCTTCATCACGACTGTCAATGACCCAACGATAGGCTTGTAATAATACTGCAGGGCCTAAATAGCGGTCGCTATTCCACCAGTAGCTAGGGCAAGAAGTTGAGCAGCTTGCACACAGGATGCACTCATATAAACCATCTAACTTTTTACGGTCTTCAGGAGACTGTAAACGTTCACGGTCTTGCGGTGCTGGTGTGTCGGTTTGCATCCACGGCTTAACAGAAGCGTATTGAGCATAGAAGTGAGTTAAGTCAGGTACTAAGTCCTTGATCACTTGCATATGAGGGAGTGGGCTAATGGTGATATCGCCTGCAATATCATCAATCGCTTTAATACACGCTAAGGTATTAGTACCACCGATATTCATAGCACATGAGCCACAAATCCCTTCACGACAAGAGCGGCGGAAGGTAAGGGTAGTATCAATCTCGTTTTTAATTTTCAATAACGCATCGAGTACCATCGGTGCGCATTGATCTAAATCGATCTGATAGGTATCCCAACGTGGATTTTGACCACTGTCAGGATCATAACGATAAATTTTAAAGGTTTTAACGCGGGTTGCACCTTTAGGCGCTGGCCACGTTTTGCCTTCTTTAACGACAGAGTTTGCCGGTAATTTAAATTCAGCCATGTTAAGCGTCTCTTAGTAGGTGCGTTTTTTGGGCGGAATGTACTCAACATCCGAAGTTAAGGTATAGGTATGCACAGGACGATAGTCGATAGTCACATTACCTTCGGGGCTTAACCATGATAGTGTGTGCTTCATCCACTCATCGTCATGACGATCAGGGAAGTCTTCACGAGCATGGGCACCACGACTTTCTTTACGATTGAGTGCTGATTGAACTGATACTTGAGCACACTCTAACAGATTAGCTAGTTCGAAGGTCTCCATTAAATCGGAGTTCCAAATCAAACTACGGTCTTGAATACCGATTTCTTTGAAGCTGTTATAGATGGTGTTCATTTTGTTCACACCTTCTTGCAAAGAGTCTCCGGTACGGAATACAGCGGCATGCTTTTGCATAGTGTGTTGCATTTCGTCACGGATAGTAGCGGTAGACTTAGTACCTTTCGAATTACGAATAGCATCAAAGCGGTCAAGTACTTTCTTGAGACCTTCTGCTGGAAGCTCAGGTTGAGTTGCACCAGGTGTGAGTGTTTCAGCACAACGATTAGCAGCCGCACGACCGAATACTACGATATCCAGTAATGAGTTAGAGCCTAGACGATTAGCACCATGTACCGATACGCAAGCACATTCACCGATAGCCATTAAACCTGAAACTACGGTATCAGGGTTGCCATCTTTTAAGGTAACGACTTCACCATGATAGTTAGTAGGAATGCCACCCATGTTGTAGTGGACGGTAGGTAATACAGGAATAGGCTCTTTGGTAACATCCACGCCTGCGAAAATCTTAGCACTTTCAGCAATGCCAGGCAGACGCTCGTGAATGATTTCAGGGCCTAAATGCTCTAAATGAAGATGTATATGGTCTTTCTTATCACCTACACCACGACCTTCGTTGATCTCAATTGTCATTGAACGACTGACTACGTCACGAGATGCGAGGTCTTTCGCATTAGGAGCATAACGCTCCATGAAGCGTTCGCCATTAGAGTTGGTTAAGTAACCACCCTCACCACGCACGCCTTCAGTGATTAAGCAACCAGAGCCATAAATACCGGTTGGATGGAATTGGGTAAATTCCATATCTTGTAAAGGTAAGCCAGCGCGAGTCACCATACCATTGCCATCACCTGTACAGGTATGAGCAGAAGTAGCAGAGAAGTAAGCGCGACCATAGCCGCCTGTTGCTAGCACAACCGTTTGCGCACGGAATACACGTAGTACGCCAGTCGCTAAATCCCATGCCAATACACCGCGACACTTACCTTCATCATCCATAATCAAGTCAGTAGCAAAGTGTTCAATATAAAACTCAGCATTATGACGTAAAGATTGTTGGTAAAGCGTATGAAGAATCGCGTGGCCTGTGCGGTCAGCTGCAGCACAAGTACGTTGGGCAATACCTTCACCGTAGTTGGTGGTCATACCACCGAACGGGCGTTGGTAAATACGACCTTCTTCAGTACGCGAGAAAGGTACACCTTGATGCTCTAATTCAATAACAGCAGGAATCGCTTCACGGCACATGTATTCAATAGCATCTTGGTCACCCAACCAGTCTGACCCTTTTACGGTGTCATACATATGCCATTGCCATTTATCAGGCCCCATATTACCTAGAGCAGCTGACATCCCACCTTGAGCAGCTACAGTATGGCTGCGAGTAGGGAAAACTTTAGTAATACAAGCAGTAGATAAACCTTTTACTGCCATACCAAACGTGGCACGCAAACCAGCGCCACCAGCACCTACCACGACTACATCATAGGTATGGTGTTCAATTTTGTAATCCGACATATCTCTTTCCTTAGCTAAAGGCTCTGAAGGCCACACGTAGCACTGCTAAAACACTAATCGTGCCGAGTAAGATCATTACTAATTTCATAGCAATTAAGGCAGCGATTTTTGCGCCCTCATTATGGATGTAGTCTTCAACTACAACTTGCAGCCCTAAAATTGCGTGATAAAACGCAGTGAATAAAAATAGGGCAAACATGGCAATATTAAAGGGAGCAGCAAAGTAGCCCAGTACTGCTTCATAAGGTTTACCAGCCATTGAGGCGACAGAGAATGCAGCCCATAAAGTGAGTGGCACGAGCGCTACGGCAGACACACGTTGCACCCACCAGTGATGCACGCCCTCTTTAGCCGAACCTAGGCCACGCGCTTTCTTTAAAGGAGTTAATAGACGGCTCATGGAAAATCTCCGTTCGAGGGGTTTAAGCAACCAACCACAATAAAATGTTTAAAACAGCTGATGCAATAATGACGATCTTACCCGTTAAATAGGTAGTCTTTAGGTCAAAGCCATAACCTGTATCCCACAATAAGTGACGAATACCATTGCATAAGTGATAGAACAAAGCCCAAGTCCAGAAAAACAGGATAAATTTGCCAAGCCAAGAACCTAAAAATAGATTAGCAATACTAAAAGCTTGTTCACCCGCTGCTAGTGAAGTTAACCAGTACACCACAACCAGTGACCCCATTGCTGCTGCCACACCGGTTGCACGATGTAAAATAGAAAGAATAGAGGTAAGTTGTGGCTTATAATGCGTGCCCAACATAAAGGGTGACAAAGGTCGTTTGGTTGAGTTCTGCATGCGCGTTAATAGTCCGTTTGGTGAGGTTTAACGTTGATAAAAGATTGTCGACATCTTTTAATTTCCGCCGCGCATAATAGCGTTTTTTGTGCTTTTTTCCAATAACAAGTACGGGAATTAACGATGTTAATCCCATTTATTGTCGACAGTATTAGAGTAAAATGAAGAAATTACTCGATTTCTTCAGGGGGTAGGGTCGCTAGATGCTCCTGAGCACGTGCACGAGAGGCTCTAATATGATGCCGCATCAGTAACTCTGCCATCTCGCCATCTCGATTATTTAATGC
>JBDKGX010000058.1:0-15482 GCA_039797965.1 Pseudomonadota bacterium | reverse complement strand
AGCGTGTGTTATTTGGTTCGATTGCGGGTGATGAGCGTTTAATACAAGCACTACGCCAAGCGACTGACCGGATTAGTACTTTTTTAGGGGCAAGGTCATGAGTTTAAAACGTTTACAGGGTAAACATGCTCTCATCACTGGTGCGAATGGCGGCATTGGTTTAGCCATTACTGAGGCTTATTTAAAGGAAGGTGCTTATTGCACAGCAGTGGATATTAATCCAGCAGCTAGCCATGATTTGCAGGCATTATTGGCTAAGTACTCTAGTCAATTGAACTATCAAACTGTAGATATTACTGATCTTAATGCGGTCAAAGTACTGGTACAAAAGCAAAGTACTCAGCACGGAATTATTAATGTACTGGTCAATAATGCTGCTATTTTTGATATGGCACCGCTGTTGGAATCTGACGAGGCTATGTATGACAAACTGTTTGCAGTCAATGTTAAAGGGCTATTTTTCACCCTGCAAACAGTATTACAAAATCTAGTCGACGCTCAACAAACTGGCAGTATTATCAACTTTTCCTCCCAAGCAGGACGACGGGGTGAGGCTTTAGTTTCACATTATTGCGCCAGTAAAGCAGCCGTGATTAGTTACACGCAATCCGCTGCACTGGCGATGGCTCCTTACGGTATTCGAGTCAATGCGATTGCCCCCGGTGTAGTCGATACACCGATGTGGGAACACGTCGATGGCTTATTTGCAAAATATGAGGGGCTGGCTAAAGGTGAAAAGAAAAAAGCGGTCGGTTTAGCCGTACCCTTAGGACGGATGGGTTTACCCCAAGACATTGCGGGGGCAGCAGTATTTTTAGCTAGCGATGAAGCGAATTACATTACAGCTCAAACGCTTAATGTCGATGGTGGCAATGTAATGTCATAATCAATACTGAATGATTGAGGAGTCAGCACTGTGGGTCATGTCATGCGTTACAAAACGGCTAATCGTTCGCCTGAAATCGAACATGATTACCAACGTACCTCTACGTTAGGCTATGACCCTGAAGGCTTATTGGGTTGTATTCGCTGCTTAGAACACGGTGCGCCCCATCCTCTCATTCGTTGGCATTATCATGAAGATTACGAACTGCATTTAATCGTCGAATCCAGCGGTAAAGTGTTCGTAGGGGATTACATTGGTGGCTTTGAGCCGGGGCATTTGGTACTGACAGGACCGCGCTTACCCCATAATTGGATTTCAACCCACTTGCCAGCACAAGGGGTTGAAGTCCGTGATGTGGTATTGCAGTTTTCTGATCAGCCTATTCGGCAAGCCAGCCAATGGATTCCCGAACTACGTGAAGTACTCAGTTTATTAGACCGCGCCCGTCATGGCATTGAATTTATAGGTTGTAGTGAAGAGGCTAGGCAGTACTTAGCGCGTATTCGCCACTCCTCTGGTATGTTGCGTTTTGCAGCGTTTTTAGAATTATTTTCAGTACTGGCGCACCATACTGATTATCGATTGTTATCTAACTTGGCTTTGCAAAGTTATGAGGATGATGCCACCTTGCAAAGTTTCAATAAAATAATGGATTACATTACCGAGCAGTATACTCAGGATATCACCTTAACAGAGGTGGCTAAACGCATGAATATGACGGAAAGCCGTTTTTCACGGTACTTTAGACGGGTAACAGGCAATACTTTCACCGACTTTGTCAATCGCCTACGGGTTAATCGAGCTTGCCAGCTTTTGATGGATACTGATCAGTATATTAGTACGATTTGTTATGATGTAGGCTTTAACAATGTAGCCAACTTTAATCGGCGCTTTTTGGAATTAAAAGGCACGACTCCACGCGATTATCGCCGCCAAGGTCAAGAGCGGTTTAGTTAATTAAGTACCTGTGAGTAAATGGCGGAAAGGTATGGGAGTCGAACCCACCAAGGACTGTGTGACAGCCCTTCCCAGATTTGAAGTCTGGACATCCCACCGGGGTATGCCACCTTTCCAATAGATTAAATCATAAACTAATGAGGGCTGCGTCACCAAGCTCTGAGCGAAATAACTCGGCATTACGTACCACCCTTTCATCCCGTTTTTGCCCTTTATGACCCTCACCCACAAAGCGGCGCGTCAAACCCACTTTATCAAAAAACTCTAAAATCTGAATCGCTCGCTTACGCCCGATTCCAATTCGATCACGAAACACTATTACACTTAAGAGTGGGGTCGCCAACTCACGAACACTATCTGCTAATTGATTGATCTGAGCAGGTGTATAAAATAAATCGTGTACCACCTGATGAACTTGCCCCAAACGTGCTTGCTTAACCAGTACTTGGCGTACCACATTTTCGGGTTGCTCCAGTACTTGAGCTAAATCACGTACCCATGGCGGGTCAAACATCGATTGATTTAAATGCGGTAATAGTAACGCCCACAGTACTCGCTCATGATCACTTAAAGTCACGCTGTGCATCGGCAAATGGATAAAACTACCCGAACGCACCAGTACTTTATTATCCAGCCAATAGTTGACCAGTACTTGCCACCTTTGTGCATCCCATGCAGGAAAAGTAATGCGTCTTAATCGTTCAATCGACAAACCAGATTCATCCGGAAATTGTGTATGGAAAGCACTTAATCGAGTACTTAACTGCTCCGTTAGTTGAGTCAGTAACTGTTTCGTCAATAACCAAATTTGACCACTACTTTGCAGGGTTATGAGGTCGGGTGTCATGTGATTAATATGAGTTTGTAGCTCAATCACTGCTCGATTCATTTGCCGTGACATAGTACTAAGGTTTAAAGGCACCGTACTTTGCTGTAATAAAGTACTCAATGCAGTAATCGCATCAGGCTGATCAAGTGCTGTTAAGTACGCTAGTCGGGCAGGCTTTTTACGCCCCCGTAACGGCGGCTCAGGGTCAAGTACCCAACCGCCTGCCAAAGTGTGTTGCCCCGACATATCGCGCAGCACAATTCGATCACACCAAAATACCGCCAGTACTTGATCAAGCTGACATTGCACCAAACCTGATTGCCCTGCTTCTAACGTTTTACTATCCAATAATACCAATCGCGCCGGACAACGCGCCGCACCGTGATGCACCATCACCTCTAAACCTTCGCGCAGGGTACGGGTGGTATTGGCTGCCACTTGCAAACGTAGATCAAAACGCTCGGTCGGCTGATTAAGCTCAGCGCTTAATAACCAATCACCCCGCTCGATGTGATCTTTTTCAACTCCGACTAACACCAAGGCACAACGTTGTCCAGCGTGAGCACTTTGTGCCGCTTGATTTTGGGCGTGAATAGAGCGAATGCGTACCTTGAACTGATTCGCACTTAAGGTTAGATAATCACCCACCTTAATCGAACCGGTATGCAATAGCCCCGATACTGTCACTCCACTGCCTGCTAACACAAAGCAACGGTCAATGGCGTAGCGTACCCCTTGAGTACTGGAGTGTTGAGTACTTTCGGGTAGATCAATCAAGTGTTGATAAAGCGCTTTTACTCCCAATCCCGTCACCGCTGCCACAGGAAAAATGGGCGCATTCGCATAAGGAGTTGTAGCTAACCATTGTTGAATTTCAATTTGGCGTTGTTGAAGTACTTCATTACTGACTCGATCCACTTTAGTTAATGCCACAGTCAATTGCGGCACTGCCATAAATTGCACAATGGTCAAATGCTCCAAGGTCTGCGGCATAATCCCATCATCCGCCGCAATCACTAATAAAGAATGATCAATCCCGCTCGCCCCCGCGGTCATGGTATGAACAAATTTTTCATGCCCTGGCACATCGACAAAACCGAGGACTCGACCGTCCTCTAAGGGCAAATAGGCAAACCCTAATTCAATGGTAATCCCACGGCGCTTTTCCTCTGGCAAGCGATCCGTATTCACACCTGTCAGAGCTTGAATCAATGTGGTCTTACCGTGATCAATATGTCCTGCTGTACCGATGATCATACTGTTTGGCCTAGCTGCTGCAGAAACTCGACCTCTTGCTCCACACGCAAGCAACGCAAATCTAACCACAACGCTTTATCCGCAATCCGCCCAATCACAGGGGTGGGCAGCTCTCGCAATAAACGCTCGACCTTATTTAAACCTGACCCCTTTTTATTATTCATCCGTACCACCAACGCACTGGAAGGCAAACGATCGATAGGCAACGAGCCGGAACCTATTTGGGATAAACAAGGCTCAATGGTTACAACAGCATTCATCGGTAAAAGTACTTGCTGTAAAGTACTCAATAAGCGTTGGCATTGGGCTTCGATTTCTGCGGCGGGACGGGTGAGTAAGCGTAGGATTTCGAGTTGTTGTGGCAAGTTATCAGGATTACGGTATAAACGCAGTACCGCTTCTAAGGCTGCAAGTGTCAATTTACCTAAGCGTAAAGCGCGTTTGAGTGGGTTCTTTTTGAGCTTTTGAATCAAGGCTTGATTGCCCACTAAAATACCGGCTTGAGGGCCTCCTAATAATTTATCACCACTAAAGCTGACTAAATCGGCTCCTGCCTCCAATGCCTCTCGTGGCGTAGGTTCATGCGGCAATCCCCACCGCTCCAAATTAACTAATGTACCACTGCCCAAATCCTCTACCAGTGGCAACCCGTGCTGCTGGGCTAGAGCCGCCAGCTCCTGAGTACTCACGCTATGGGTAAAGCCCTGAATAGCATAATTGCTGGTGTGTACTTTCATCAGTAAGCCCGTGCGTGGACGAATCGCCCCCTCGTAATCGCGCAAATGGGTACGATTAGTACAACCGACCTCCACCAATTTTGCGCCGGCACGCTGCATAATATCGGGAATCCTAAACGCGCCACCAATCTCGACCAATTCGCCCCGCGAGACAATAACTTCTTTACGCATCGCTAAGGTATTCAGCAATAAAAACACCGCAGCTGCATTATTATTAACCACGGTTGCGGCTTCTGCTCCCGTCAATTCTTGGATTAAATCGAGTACTACCTCATCTCGATCACCGCGCCCACCTTCATCCAGCGCATACTCCAATGCACACGGTTGACGTGCTGCAATGGCAATCGCTTCAATCGCCGCTTCAGGCAATGTTGCGCGTCCAAGGTTAGTATGAAGTACCGTTCCCGTGAGATTAAACACAGGGCGCAGATTAGGTTTAGCGCGTGCTTGAATAAAGCACTCAATGCGTGAAAGTACTTGGTTTAAATCGGGTGCAGTACTTTGAGTAATTAACTCATTACGGATTTGAGCCAGTACTTCACGAGTGGCATAGAGTACTTCGCTGCGTCCGTATTGAGATTGCCAAGTACTCGCTTGAGGCGTATTGAGAATACGATCGACTGCGGGGAGTTGTTGCCAGAGCGCACGCGCCACTGGATTAGTTTCGGTCATAAAATTAGGCCATTCCCGCTAAAAATAAATTTCGCGCCGCACGATTATAATTCGCCTCACTCAAGGCTATATCTAAACCCAAACTGGCTAGATCATCTGCACAAGGGTCGAGATGGATATCTTTAAGCAGTGATAATAATTTCACATAGCTATTACAAGCATCGCAGCATTCACCTTGTACAGAGGCTTCAGTACTTTTACCTAATAAGGCTACAGGTTTTGGGCTATGGCAATTCGTACATTTAGCGCGGGTGGCGTACCACTGGCTATTGCATAATGAACAGACTAAATAACGTACACCGTGTATGGGATCACCCGTATACACCACACTCACCATGGGGTGTGAGCCGCAAACAGGGCATAAAGGCGCGTCGGTGGGTAAAGCGCTTTGTGATAGAGTTTCAGCTTGGCTTGCTTTGATTGTAATGCTGCGGCTATAAAAGGTGCTGTCTCAGGATAATTCAACTCATTCGCCAGCAATAAAGCCTGAGCTTCCATCTGCCATTGTGCTTTATCCCAAGTACTTAGTTGCTCAATTAAAACTTGTTGCTCTGAAGTAATGAACTTAGTACTCATAGCCTTAAGTACTTGTTGCCAGTCACTCCAAGAATTCTCGGATTGCCAGTTTTCAATATTCAAATCGGCTAATGAGTACGTTTGAGCGCGAGTACTTTGATGAGCTAATTCGTTTTGTACCTCGGATAGGGTGGCACAAAAGGTTAGCCATTCTTTTAGCTGATGATCTTTTGCTAATTCGTGTAAACGGTTGGCACGTTGGTGAAATACCGTGCGAGCATCTGGCAACAATAAACGGGGAGCAGCCGTATTAGCTGCTCCTAGTTCATCAGCCGACACTAGTTTTGTGGTCGCTGCTACTAAACTCATAAGTGCTTTTTCTCTTCGCTAATTTCATCATGCCAAAGCGGATGGTGAGCTTTCGCCCAATAGCGTGATACCCAGCCACTGAGCATGCCGCGCATAGTACCTTTGACCCAAAACGCCGCATAGATATGCACCATAATGCCTGCAATGAGTACCCAAGCGGATAAAGCATGGATCAAGACAGCAAGGCGACGCAGATCAATACTAAAGTACTCATTAAAATAAGGTCGCCAGATCATCACACCTGTCACTAATAAGGCAAGCATGCACCAGACCATTACCCAAAATAGTACTTTTTGTCCTGCGTTGTAACGCCCTACGGGTGGAATCTTGTCCTCATTGCCGACAATCACGTCTTTAATATGAGCTAACCATTTAAAATCATAAGACTTTAAAAAGTTATGCCCCATAAAGCGCAAGGCTAAAATGAGAAAAAACAAGAACATCACTGCCCCAAAAAAGGGATGCAGTATGCGTGTCCACGCGCCACCACCAAACAGATTAGTCAACCAAAACAGCGCAGGATGAAACAGGGCTAAACCTGAAAATGCCGCTAAACCAAACAGAATAGCCACCACCCAGTGATTAGAGCGCTGCAAAGGCGTGTAACGTAACACCATATCATTTTCGTTCATCATGACACCTTCTCCTCTGCTTGAGCTTCGACCGCAGCCCCGCGTTGATCGGCTGTATTCTCAACGTGAACATGACCGTTTTCAACCGTGACGACTTTGCGCCCCCGCCGGATGAAGTGCATAAATGCTCCTAACGCTACCACGCCTAATCCCGCTAAGCCTAAAGGTTTAGCGACACCTTTCCATAACTCCACGGTGGGTGAAATGGTAGGGTTATTGGGTAATGCACTGTAGAGGGTGGGTTGGTCTGCATGATGTAATACATACATCACATGTGTACCGCCTACCCCTTGAGGATCATATAGACCTGCTTTGTCATATCCGCGCGATTTTAAATCGGCGATACGCTCCTCAGCGTAATCTTTCATATCCTCTTTCGTACCAAAGTGTATCGCACCTGTTGGGCAGGTTTTGACACACGCGGGGGCTTGTCCCACGTTTACACGATCAGAACACAACGTACATTTGTAGGCTTTATTGTCCTTTTGGGAAATGCGCGGAATATTAAATGGGCAACCCTGTACACAGTACCCACAACCAATACAATGCTCTTGTTGAAAATCAACAATTCCATTGGTGTATTGAATAATCGCACCGGGTGAGGGGCAAGCTTTTAAGCATCCCGGATCAGCGCAATGCATACAGCCGTCTTTACGAATCAGCCATTCAAGTTTGCCGTTTTCTTCCACTTCAGCGTAACGCATAACCGTCCAGCTTTGATCGGATAGATCAGCGGGATTGTCATAGACACCAACATTGTGCCCCACTTCCTCACGTAAATCGTTCCACTCCATGCAGGCTACCTGACAAGCTTTACAGCCTATGCAGGTAGATACATCAATCAGTTTAGCCACTTGAGGTAAAGAGCGTGCTTTGGGAGTTTCCGTCGTCGTTGCTGAGCGGCGTTGGATATCTAACATTGCCATTGTTATTGCTCCTTATGCCTTCTCGACATTAACTAAAAACGCTTTAAACTCAGGAGTTTGCACATTAGCATCCCCTACGTAAGGCGTTAACGTATTGACCAAATGCCCCGGACGTGTCAAACCTTTAAAGCCCCAGTGCAAAGGAATGCCCACTGTATGTACAGGCTTGCCCTCCACCGTCAAAGGACGAATCCGCTTAGTTACTACCGCAACAGCATTAATTGTACCGCGCTTAGAGCTGACCTTAACCTTATCTCCATTAGCAATACCACGTTCCTGTGCTAAGCCTTCACCAATTTCAATAAATTGTTCGGGCTGCACAATCGCATTGAGTAACGAGTGCTTAGTCCAGAAATGGAAGTGCTCCACCAAACGATAAGTCGTGGCTACAAATGGAAACTGATCTGGAGTACCAAAATTATCCTTATCGGAAGGCAATACCCGTGCTGCGGGATTGTTTTTCACTTTAGGATTTTTGGGGAACATTGGGTTGTAGGTCAATGGCGATTCAAATGGCTCATAATGAACGGGTAATGGCCCTTCTTTGAGGTTAGCAATCGCAAATAAACGCGCTACCCCTTCAGGATTCATAATGAATGGACCAACGTTTTCCTCAGGAGCAGCATTGGCACGCATATCAGGAATATCATTACCTACCCACGCTTTACCATTCCATTTAATTACAGTACGCGAGGGATCCCAAGGTTTCCCACTCGCATCACAAGACGCACGATTATATAGAATGCGGCGATTCGCAGGCCATGCAAAGCCCCAATTTAACGACTGCCCCATACCAGAAGGGTCAGAGTTATCACGACGAGCCATGAGGTTACCGACTTGAGACCAAGCACCACAGTACACCCAATTACCACAACTGGTTGAACCATCATCGCGTAATAAACCAAACCCAGACAGTTGTTCACCTGCTTTGGCGAGTACTTTAGTAGGATCAGTAGGATCCAGTACATCGGCTAATGCAGTGCCCGAAATTTCTTTTGCCACTTCTTGCGGCGAGGGTCTATCGGGAATGGCATAAGACCATGTGATCTTATTCATAGGCTCAAAGTACGCCCCCCCTTCTTTTGCGTATAACTCACGCAATTTCAGGAATAGGCTTGCCATGATTTCCATATCACCACGGGCTTCTGCAATCGCACTACCTGCTGACCATTTCCACTGAATGACCCGCCCAGAATTAGTTAATGAGCCTTCTTCCTCACTAAACATAATACAAGGCAAGCGGAAGACTTCGGTTTTGACCTGTTCAGGTTTAACATCGTTATATTCGCCATGCGGCTTCCAAAACTCTGACGTTTCAGTAGCCAATGGGTCAATCACGACTAGATACTTAAGCTTCGCTAAGGCCTCACCAATTTTCATATTGTGAGGAACCGAAGCTAATGGATTGAAGCCTTGACACACAAAGCCCGTCATTTTGCCTTGATGCATCAGATCAAACATGGCTAGGATATCAAAAGCCCCTTCGATCTTAGGCAACCAATCATAACCAAAGCTATTTTCTAGTGTTGCATTCGCCCCATAAAACGATTTCAACAGGCTTACATAGAACTTACCGTAATTAGACCAGTAGTTCATTTGCCCGTTTTGCATCAGCTTAGGTGTGCGAGCAACCAAGAATTGCTCTAAGGTGGTATCCTTATTAGTAGGATTCGCTAAGTACCCTGGTTGGCTAGCACCAAACAAACCCATATCGGTAATGCCCTGCACATTAGAGTGCCCACGTAAGGCATTAATCCCACCGCCTGCAATACCAATATTCCCTAATAACAATTGAATGATGGCCATAGTACGAATGTTTTGCGTACCGACTGAATGTTGCGTCCACCCTAAAGCGTATAAAATGGTCATCGCTTTATTAGGTTTGGCACACTCACCCATCATTTCTAACACTTTTTCAAAGTCGGCTTGAGGTACTCCACAAACGCGTGATACTTCGGAAGGTGTATAAGGTGCAAAGTGTTTTTTCATGATTTGTAAAACACATTGCGGATTTTGCAAGGTAGGATCAGTTAAGGCGAAACCTGTAGCAGTATCCATTTGATACTTCCAAGTTTCATCATTGTAAGAGCGCTTCGCTTCGTCGTAACCGGAAAACAATCCCTCACTGAAGCTAAAACCCGTATGTACTAGGTAGGAAGCATTCGTGTAGGTCTTAACGTACTCCTCATTGATTTTATTATTGCTCAACAGGTAGTTCACGACACCCGATAAGAAGGCTATGTCACTACCAGAACGTAATTGAGTATAAAAATCAGCAACAGAGGCGGAACGATTAAAGCGTGGATCTACCACTACTAATTTCGCACCACGTTGTTTTTTAGCTTCAATAACCCATTTAAAACCACAAGGATGGGCTTCAGCGGCATTACCGCCCATAATTAAAATAAGATCAGCGTTTTTGATATCGACCCAATGATTGGTCATCGCACCACGCCCAAACGTCGGAGCCAGACTGGCCACCGTCGGTGAGTGTCAAATACGAGCCTGTGTGTCGATCGCTACTGCGCCCCAAGAACGCAATACTTTTTGGGTAAGAAAGCCCGTTTCATTAGAAGAAGATGAACTTGCTAAAAAGCCCATACTCGTCCAACGATTGACAGTAACACCCTCCGCATTGGTGGTTTGGAAATTAGCGTCACGATCTGCCTTCATGTGTTTAGCAATACGTTCATAGGCTTCTTCCCATGAAATACGCTTCCACTCATTAGTACCTGCTTCACGTACTTCGGGGTACTTGAGACGATTCGGGCTGTGAATCATATCTAATAAGCCTGCGCCTTTTGGACACAATGTGCCACGGTTCACAGGATTATCAGGATCACCTTCGATATGAATGACTTGGGATAAAACATTTTTAGCTTTATCACCCGTGCTATACATTAGTAGACCGCAACTGACTGAACAGTACGGGCAAATATTTCGAGCCTCGGTCGTGCGCTCTAGTTTAAAGGGTCGGGTGGCTGCTTGGACGGCTTCGGGTGTTAACCCTAAAGCGGCTATACCAGTACTAGCTACCCCTACCCCCGTCAATTTAAAAAACTGACGACGAGTCATCTGAACAGTCATGCGGGACTAACCTCCTAAGCATCACAAATTGCTCAATGGATGAGTAAGAAAACAATTATTATCAGTATAATCCCCCCTTTAGGAGAATGTCAGCCAACTTTTTATAAACGTTTGGCGATAAAATTCTTGTATATCAATAGTATATTATTTTAGTAGGATATATATTTAAAACTAAAAACCCTGAATAACTGATTGGAATAAGTTAATTATTTTGCATCAGTAGTACTTTATGATTAATTATCTACAAAATAAGTACAGGTTTATAGGCAGATTAACTTAACTGTGATCTTATACCTTTTGGGTATATGATTTTGCTTATCATTGAGATGAAACTTCTATAATTATACTGATCTCATGACCCCTAAAATAAAGGAGCAACGCTATTTCAACTTCAGCCCCCGACAATACAGCACTCCGTTATGGACTGGTTGCTGCCATACTCTCTCTGATTTTAATAGGTCTTTATTTTTGGTGGTTTCAACCCCCTTGGTGGTTATTGGGCGCTTATGCGGGTGTTGCTCTAGTCGCCACGTTGAGTGTGCCTATTATTTATCGTTTGAGTGGTTTTACTCGTGATGATGAGGTCGATTGGCTAGAACAGCGCACACTGGATGAACATGAGGCCTTAATACAAAAACTCCAAACCGCACAACAAGGTTTAAAAGAGTTGGGGATTAAAGAAGGGGTACGTCAAGCAGAGGTCTTAACGGACATATTAGAAGATTATCAATCCGTAGTAGAAACCCGCTTTGTCGGTAAACAACATATGCCGGCTAACTACCTCAATGCGGCACGCACCGTGCAAGAACACGCCATTCAAAACCTCACCGATGTGGTGGCGATTGGTCATAGTTTGTCAGGCTTAAGTCGCAATCTAGAAGTCAGTGACGCGGTGGGTAAACAAGCTGAGCTTTTTAAAGAGCAGCAAACTCGTATGCGCGGGCTTTTAGATGAAAATACTAAATTATTCAACGCTCTGACCGAGACTGCGGTAGAGGTTGCCAATATTAAATCCATTAGTGATTTTGACCGTCTCGATACCTTAGCAAGACTCGTCAGCCTCGCTCATATTGCTAATCAATCAGGACAATAATTATGTTTAGATCAAAACCTTTGTTAACCCTGAGTACTTTAGTTTTAAGTACAATGTTCTTAGTCAGTTGTGGTGGCAGCGATACCATTGATACGAAAGAAAAAGCGGACACCAAGATTAAAGAACTCGTCGATGGCACGATTCAACCCAGCTACAACGAAAATCAATCCCGTGCCAATATTCAACTCACTCGTACTAACTTGTCGTCATTATTGCCGGACTTAAATGAGTACCCCATTACGCTTGAAGCACGTGACGATCAAAATACCGAAGCAGTTGAAATCCTCACCTCGCCTGAAAAAGCCGGAAAAGATCGTGATGGTTTATATTTAGAAATGGCGGAGCGTTTTAATCGACAAGCATTAAAACTAAGCAATGGTAAACAAGCAGCGATTGCTATCCGTAAAATGGACTCTGGTTTAGGGGCGCAATTTATTTTGACGGGGCAATATATGCCGGACGCTTATTCACCCAGTAGTACTTTATGGGGACAGATGGTGAATGCGGGTGGGGGTAATTTAGTGACTATTGCACCGATCACTGCCACCAATGTGGCGGGTATTATTGTAAAAAAAGCTAAAGCGGATCAAATCACCACGAATGGACAATTAGATATTTCCAAATTACTAACCAATGTGAGTAATGGTTCGTTTGCGATGGGTTATACCAACCCTTATCAGTCCAGTACAGGCTTAAATTTCCTGCTAACAGTACTCAATTCATTTGCTAATGGTGATGAAACCCAAATGCTTTCGCCGGATGTGGCAAGCGCTTTTGAAGCCTTTCAACAAGGCGTCCCTTTCGTAGCACAAAACACCTTGCAGATGCGTGATGCTGCTCAAGGCAGTGGAGTACTAGATGCTTTCGTCATGGAAAGCCAACTCTGGGAAAATGCTACGGGTATGGAAGAATATCAATTTATTCCTTTTGGTGTGCGCCATGACAGCCCTTTATATGCGACACCTGCGGCTGATCCTAGCGAACGCGAAGTACTCGATTTATTTGCTAAATTCTTAGCCTCCCAAAAAGGAGAATTAGCTCGTTTTGGTTTTGATCAAGTTAAAAACTATAAAGATGCTTACACTCTCAAAGATGGCTCTATCATTGCTCAAGCACAACGTCTATGGAAACAAAAAAAATCAGGCGGTAAACCCATAGCCGCTATTTTTATTGCTGATGTGTCAGGCTCTATGGAAGGCTCACGGATTCGTAATTTAAAAAAGGCTTTAATTGAATCTTCCGATTTAATCAGTACGAATAATGCCATTGGTTTAGTGACTTACAGTGATACGGTCAATGTCGATTTACCGATTCGCCCGTTTAATGTGTCACAAAAATCTTTATTTATTGGTGCAGTCGAAAAAATGTCACCTGCGGGTAAAACTGCTACCAATAGTGCCGTACTGGTTGCCGCTAATATGCTAAATGAATTTAAAAAGCAAAATCCTGATTATAAAACCGTTATTTTCTTATTATCTGATGGTGAAACTAATGTAGGTCTAGATTTTGAGACTGCTAAAGGTTTAATGAATCTAACCCAAATCCCCATCCACTCCATTGCCTATGAACTTAGTTCGCAAGATTTAAAAGATTACGCAGGGTTAGCAGAAGGCGCTTATATTGAATCTAGTGCTGGCTCAGCGTCTTATCGAATTGGCAACTTACTCAATTCTGAGATGTAAGCCATGAAATTTTTAAAAGTTTTTAGCTTATTCATTATTTTACAAGCCGCCGCTTGGGCAGGTACGCATTTTTACCTGAAACAACACGCTGAGGAAGTACTGGTCATTGTCGATACCTCATTTGCGCTAAAGCCACAATTTAGTGCAATGGAGGATTGGATTAATCAGTTTGAAGCCAAAACTCGTTATAAAACGATTGTGGTAGGTACGGATAAAGCGCTTTTGGGTAAATTAACTGATATTAAAGCCAAATCCTCGATTTTCAGAACTGCTTTTGGACGCATGACGGAGGCTGATTTAAACCGTTATAATGAATCTAAAGCAGTAGAGAAAATATTGCTATCGGATGGCTCTATTCATCCTAGCGGCTGGAAAGTGATTAAGTTTCCTTAACATAAATTAGAGTACTTGTTTTTAAATTTACAGTACTCTCATTAAACTTAAAACCTATTGAGCTTTATTGATAATAACCGAGTACTTGGCTATTCAAGTACTCGGTTTTTTATTACAGCTCGTTGTTATTATTAATTTTATGAAGTACTTTAATAATATCAAGGCATATTAATGCAAATCATGATGGCTGTATTACAGCGACTGGTCGATAAGGTTTAGTGAGATTATCCGCTTGCATAAATTGCTCCCATTCGGCTGCATTCATAATCCCCTGCTCTAGTACTAAATCTTTAACGCTACGTCCGGTACTAAGGACCGTTTTAGCGATTTTAGTAGCTGCTTGATAACCAATCACGGGAATTAAAAAGGTTGCTAAACCGGGGCTTTGCTCCACTCGCTCACGTAGACGCTGCTTATCTTGTTCGGTCACAGTAATACCTTGCACATGTTGCGCCAAAGTACGCATGGCGCGAGTCATCATTTGCATAGATTGTAATAAGTTAAAGGCAATAATCGGCTCAAAAGCATTTAGCTGAAGTTGCCCGCCCTCGGCAGCGAAGGTGATAGCTAAATCATTGCCAATCACTTGGAAAGCCACCTGATTAACCACTTCTGGAATCACCGGATTCACTTTACCCGGCATAATAGAAGAACCTGCTTGCACAGGTGGTAAACGAATATCCCCAAAACCCGCTAAAGGACCACTATTGAGTAAGCGTAAATCATTACAAATCTTGGAGAGTTTGACGGCAATCCGTTTAATGACGCCAGAGAATAAAACGAACACTCCCGTATCCCAGCTAGCCTCCACTAAATCTAATGCAGGGCGTACCGCAATGTGCCATAGATTCAATTCGTTATGCAGAATATGGTTGAGTTCATCGAGTACTTTTTCACGATAATCAGGGCTAGCCAGCACCCCCGTACCAATCGCCGTTCCCCCTAAATTCAGCTCACCTAATAACGGTACATTACGCTCTAATTTATCAATATCTTCCTCGAGCGTTACCCCAAAGGCACGAAACTCTTGCCCTAATGTCATGGGGACGGCATCTTGTAATTGCGTGCGCCCCATTTTAATCACATGGCTGAATTCCTCTCCTTTATCCATGAACACGGCAATCAAGGTTTGCATAGCTGTCGTCAATTCGGTGTAAGCCAGCATCAACGTCAAACGCACCGCCGAGGGGTACACATCATTAGTCGATTGCGCCATATTGACATCATCATTGGGGTCTACGGGATTGCCCTCAGGATGAAACTTCGGAAAACCTAATAATTCACGCGCGCGTTTGGCGATCACCTCGTTGGCGTTCATATTAGTAGAAGTACCCGCGCCCCCTTGAATCACATCGACTAAAAATTGGCGATGTAAAAACTGATTACCCTCAATAATTTCATCACAAGCCCGAATAATCGCCTCACCGACGGTTAGCGGTAATAAAG
>JBDKGX010000057.1:0-15583 GCA_039797965.1 Pseudomonadota bacterium | reverse complement strand
GAAGTACTCGCTGCTAAATACAGTAATGTTGAAACAGCAGCTTATGAATTAAGCGTTGGAGCCACGGGACTTTTAAAAGCCAGTACTCATTTAGTGACTCAGCAATTTCGTACCATCCCTGATAGCTTTAGAACGGCTATGCAAACCATCGCTGATTATGGTGAGTACTCTTATCGAGAGCTGACAGATCGCACCACAGGATTTATGGATTATTTTTACGAAGCCACTCCCGTACAAGAAATTGGGCGGCTTAACATTGGGTCTCGTCCCTCACATCGCAAACAAACGGTGCGTGATAAAAGCTCTATTCGTGCCATTCCTTGGGTATTCGGTTGGGCACAGGCTCGTCACACTTTGCCTGCGTGGTATGGCATAGGTAGCGCTTTACATCAGTATCGTACTCAAACGCCCGATGGTTTGGATATGTTGCACACCATGTACCAAAATTGGCCTGCCTTTAGAGCTTTATTAAGCAATGTGCAAATGGCCATGTTTAAAGCCGATATGGGAACCGCCCATGAGTATGCCCAATTAGCTAAAAATGTCCCTAACTATGAAACCATCTTTAATACTATTCGCCATGAGTATGACCTAACTAAACAGGAAATCTTACTCATTGCCCAAATACCAGATTTACTGGCTGAGTCACCACTACTTCACTACTCCTTAAAACGTCGTAATCCGTATTTAGACCCTCTCAATAATATTCAAATTACTTTATTAAAACGTCATCGTGAATTCGCTACTCAAACAGGACAAAGTGACTCACCGTGGTTAGAAGATTTACTACGTACTATTAATGCTATTGCAGCAGGGATGCGTAATACAGGTTAAATACTCTTAATCATATTTATCAAAGTACTCCGCTTTTTTTAGACGAGTACTTTGGTTTTATTTCAACCCTATTATGAAAAGCACTGACAAAATCCCCCACATAGTCACGACATACCCTATATGCCAGTGAAATAAATCCTGCCCTTTAATACCTAACTGACCTCGCATCATTACATTCATACCAGACAATGGAGTCGCCACTACGCCCAAACTCCAAATCGATAAGAACAACATACCCAATATATTAATGTCCGCTACTAAGGGGGTAGCCATAGGGCCAATCAGTGCAATAGAAATTAAGGGATGTACTCCCACTAAACCCACTATAATCGCAACGCCTAAACAAATTGATGCTTCTAAACCTGTAAATTGTTTAAATAAACTAACATCAGGAAAAGTACTTAATAAGGCTTGTAAGCCTAAGGTTAAAACACCAGCCCCTAAAAATAATGATAGCTCGCGAGCCATGCGTAAAGGAGCTGCTCGAATATGTTCAGCCAAATTTTTACTAACTGGTCGGCGTTTAATGATGAGTAATAAAGTGCTGAGTACAATAGCAATGAGTGCGACTAAAGTTAAAATAGGTAAACTGGGAATTAGGTGGTGTAAAACAATAATAGTCATCGCTAATACCACGGGTAAAGCTAAACTATTTAATTTTAAGGGATAGCCTTGAAAGGTCTGTAGGTCAAACTTATTAAAATACTTAAACTCTACTAAACTGACTATTACGGCTATTAAAGCTAAAACTACCCCAAAAGATAAAATCCCTAATAAATTAGCGCCTTTGGCATAAGTCAGAGCAACGCCCATAGAAGCAAAAAATGGCGACCAAAATGCAGCAATCGCAAAAGCACGACTCATCATAGTAATGTGTGGGCGATTTAATAAATGATGCGATTTAAAGTACTCACCTACCAATACTAATACAGATAAATTGATGACCGCACCAATAACTTGAATACCAAAGAAATTTCCTAAAAAACTTCCCCATCCTTGTTGCTGTTGTGTTGTGGTAACTGTATTAGGTATAGCACTTAAACGCAAAAAACTGACTCCATATAACATGACAATCAGGGCATTATTTTGCGTAAAAAACTCAGCTCCGCTCAGACTACCTCCTCGACTGATAGCCCAACCTAATAGTATTACTCCAATACCTGCTAATGCATAAAATTGAATAAACTGTTTAGCGGGCAATTTGGCAAATAGACTTATTAGCACTAACCAAGCATACAGCCCACTGAGATAGGCAGGAATTGCAGCATTAAAAGCATGGGCAAAATGTAACAATGCCATTGCAAACAGCATACTACCAGCCATAGCTAATGATCCTAACTAAGATAGATATTAAAAAAAAAGCCCATCACTAGGATGAGCTTTTTGATTTGGTGCCGGCGGCGAGACTCGAACTCGCACGGCTGTAAGCCACTACCACCTCAAGATAGCGTGTCTACCAATTCCACCACGTCGGCATAAGCGGTATACCTGCTATTGTTGAGCAGGTGCTGCTGGAGCAGCAGGTACTTCTGAACTAGCAGCCGGAGCTACTGGTTGCTGAGTAGTTGCAGCAGGAGCAGTTTGTGCAGGCACTGGAGCAGCAGGTACTTCTGAAGTAGTCGCAGCAGGCGCTTTCGGTACTTCTGAATTAGCTGGTATGCCAGGCAATGCAGGTTTTTGCGTTGTGCCAGGAGCAGCCGGTACCTCTGAGTTAGCTGGAGCGCTAACGTTGGAGCCCGACATAATACTACCTGTTAAAGAACTGCCTTTACTTTGATGTGATACTAACATCGCTAATACTAGGCAATTCACAAAGAATACGGTTGCTAAAATACCAGTAGTTCGACTCAAAAAGTTGCCAGACCCTTGTGAGCCAAAGATTGTCCCTGACGCGCCACTACCAAAAGCAGCGCCTGCATCAGCACCTTTACCATGTTGCATTAATACTAAAATGATAATAGCAACCGATACAATAACTTGGACAATCAATAAAATGTTATACAACATGTTGTGTTTAAGCCTTATTTCCAGCTTGGCAGATTGTTAAAAATTCATCTGCATTAAGTGCTGCCCCACCGATCAAACCACCGTCAATGTCAGGCATTGCAAAGAGTTCAGCGGCATTGGAGCCTTTAACGCTGCCACCATATAGAATTTGTAATTGTTCTGCAACTGATTTATTTAAGTGACCAATCATTTGGCGAATGTGAGCATGTACTGCTTGTGCTTGATCAGGAGTAGCTGTTTTACCTGTACCAATCGCCCACACAGGTTCGTAAGCTATGACACTGTTATTAAGTGCTTCGACACCTACTAAGTCTAATAAAGCTTGTAGTTGTCGCTCAATAACAGTCTCAGTTTGATTAGCTTCGCGCTCTAATAAAGATTCACCTACACAAAAAATAGGTGTTAAGCCAGAGCGCTGAGCTGCTACAAATTTGAGAGCGCTAGTCTTATCTGCTTCACCAAATAAAGCACGGCGCTCTGAGTGACCAATAATCACATATTGGCAACCAAACTCTTTTAACATGGGTGCTGATACTTCACCTGTATAGGCACCTGAATCATGCTCTGACACATCTTGAGCACCCCATTTCAGAGTACTAGAGTGTGCTAACGATTGTACTTGAGGAATATAAACATAAGGGGAACATACAGCGACTGTAACATTAGTCAAACCATCTAAACCGCCTTTAATAGACTCTACTAGAGTATTAATGGTGGTTAATGAACCATTTAACTTCCAGTTCCCAGCGACGAATGCCTTTCTCATGTGCTGCTCCTTCCTCTAAGGGGCAGAATCGTAACTGCTCACCTTAATAAAATCAATCCCCCTGATAAGAAATTCATCAGGCAGCTGCACGAACCGCAGAAGCAATTTGTTGTGCTAATTGTTCCGTTTCATAGTGATCCTGCCCCTCTACCATCACCCGAATTAATGGCTCGGTACCTGAGGCACGCAGCAACACCCGACCACGAGCACCTAAAGTACTCTCTACATCTGCAACGGCTGATTGAATCACAGGATTTTTTAAATCAACTTTTTGCTGTACGCGCACATTCACTAAGGTTTGTGGATATTGCTGCATAACTTCACTCAGTTCGGCTAAAGTTTTGCCACTTCCCACCACAGCACTAAGTACTTGCAAGGCAGCAATAATACCATCTCCCGTTGGCATCATATCGCGTACAATCACATGCCCTGATGACTCGCCCCCTAAAATGCATTGATTTTGTAGCATCATTTCTAGCACATAACGGTCACCTACATTGGCTCGATAGAAAGGTACACCTAAACGTTGAATAGATTGCTCTAAACCTAAGTTGCTCATCAGCGTGCCCACTACGCCCTTATTTACAGCCCCTTCTTTAGCACGAGCATGAGTAATAATAGCTAGAGCTTGATCACCATTAATGACGCTCCCCTTGTGGTCAATCATCATCAAACGATCACCATCACCATCTAAGGCGATCCCTAGATCAGCACGATACTTCAGTACTGCATCACGTAGGGTATCAACATGGGTAGCACCACATTCATCATTAATATTGAGGCCATTAGGTTTATTCGCAATAGTCATCACCTCTGCTCCCAACTCCTCAAAGACATGGGGAGCAATGTGATAAGTCGCACCATTGGCACAATCTACGACAATACGCAAACCTGCTAAAGATTGCTCACTAGGTAACGCCCGCTTACAAAACTCAATATAACGTCCGGCGGCATCATCAATGCGCACTGCACGCCCTAAATTAGCCGAGTCCACACACGTAAAATCACGGTCTAAATAGGCTTCAATCTCATGTTCAACTTCATCGGGTAGCTTCATACCATCAGAGGAAAAAAACTTTACACCATTATCATCAAACGGGTTGTGCGAGGCACTAATCACAATCCCTGCCGAGGCGCGAAAAGCACGTGTCAAATAGGATACTGCTGGGGTTGGCATAGGCCCTAATAAACGTACATGTACCCCGGCTGCCTCTAAACCAGCTTGTAAAGCAGATTCCAACATATACCCTGAAATACGGGTATCTTTGCCAATCAGTACTAAAGGATGATTATTATTGACCAGTACTTTGCCTGCAGCCCAACCTAGTTTTAAAATAAAATCAGGCGTCATAGGATATTGACCAATTTTACCGCGAATACCATCGGTACCAAAGTAACGTCTAGCCATAATGCACTTACCTACTTAAAAAGTATTATAAAAATATAAACCAAATTGATTAATAGATTATTTAGAGTATTGCTTGTGCAATCCTTAAGGCATCTACGGTTTGTTTAACATCATGCACACGAAGTAAAGTAGCTCCTTTTAGCGCAGCAATGACCGCAGCAGCTACACTGCCTGTTAGGCGATCTGCTATCTCGCGGTTACCTAATAGCGCTCCGATCATCGACTTTCGTGAAACTCCCACCAAAAGTGGATAAGGCTCTAATGCCAGTTGATCTAAATGTTTTAATAAGGTGATATTGTGTTCAAGCGACTTCCCAAACCCAAATCCTGGATCTAACCATATATGTTCACGTTTAATACCCGCCTGCTCACACTGAGTAGTACGATCTAGTAAAAAGGTTTTAACCTCAGCTAATACACTATTATAGTGTGGATTTTGCTGCATAGTGCGAGGCTCTCCCAACATATGCATCAAACATACGGAGACATTAGCTTGGGCACAGACTGTCAGAGCATTAGGCGCACGCAACGCCATAACATCGTTAATCATGTCAATATTACAATGAATGGCGGCTTGCATAACTTCAGATTTACAGGTATCAACTGATAATAATGCTTCTGGAAAGCGTTGCTTTATCGCTTCAATAACGGGAATGACTCGTCTTAACTCATCCGCTACGCTAACAGCCTGTGCGCCTGGACGTGTAGACTCACCCCCGATATCTAAAATATGAGCACCTTCCTCCAATAACTGTTCAGCATGCTGAAGCGCCTTATCCACTTGATTAAAGCGTCCGCCATCTGAAAAAGAGTCAGGAGTGATATTGAGTATACCCATGACTTTTAAAGTACCATCATTTACCAACATTAAAGTACTCCGCAATAAAAAAGCGCGGATAAACCGCGCTTTTTACTCACAATAAAACTATTCTAGTTAAGCTGCTGGAACAGGTGTATCACCTGCACTGCCGGCATCGGTTCCTTTAGGTGGAGTACCTGATTTTTTGCCAGCATCACCATCAGTCCAATCAGCAGGAGGTGGTGGCTCATCACCCTGCATTAAAGCCTCAATCTGCGCCCGATCAATAGTTTCATACTTGATCAAAGCCTCAGCCATAGCATGAAGTACTGACATATTGTCATTCAAAATCGATTTGGCACGTTGATAGTTACGATCAATTACTGTACGTACTTCTTCATCAATTGCGTGGGCTGTATCGTCAGACATATGCTTTTGTTGCGTCACTGAACGACCTAAGAATACTTCGCCTTCATCCTCAGAGTAAGCTAAGGGACCCATACGGCTTGATAGCCCCCACTTAGTGACCATATTGCGAGCAATACTGGTGGCACGCTCAATGTCATTAGAAGCACCGGTAGTTACACCCTCAGGACCATAAATCAGCTCTTCAGCAATACGACCACCATACAAACTCGAAATCTGGCTTTCCAAACGTTGTTTGGAGGCACTATAACGATCTTCCTCAGGAAGATACATGGTTACACCTAAAGCTCGACCGCGTGGGATAATACTAACCTTATACACAGGATCATGCTCAGGTACGTGCATACCCACAATAGCATGGCCTGCCTCATGATAAGCCGTAGCGCGTTTTTCATCCTCTTTCATCACCATGGATTTACGCTCAGCACCCATCATGATTTTGTCTTTAGCTTTTTCAAACTCGTGCATATTCACAGTACGTTTATTAGAGCGTGCTGCAAACAAAGCGGCTTCATTAACCAAATTAGCTAAATCTGCACCCGAAAAACCAGGCGTACCACGTGCAATTAATTCTGGGCGCACATCATCACCTAAAGGTACTTTACGCATATGCACTTTAAGAATCTGCTCACGACCACGCACATCAGGTAATGGCACCACTACTTGACGATCAAAGCGACCGGGGCGCAATAAGGCAGGATCAAGAACATCAGGGCGGTTAGTGGCTGCAATAACAATAATACCTTCAGAGCCTTCAAAACCGTCCATTTCAACGAGTAATTGATTTAAGGTTTGCTCACGCTCATCATGACCACCCCCTAAACCCGCACCGCGTTGACGACCTACTGCATCAATCTCATCAATGAAAATAATGCAGGGTGCATGTTTTTTGGCTTGGTCAAACATATCACGAACCCGTGATGCGCCCACGCCCACAAACATCTCAACAAAGTCAGAACCAGAAATACTAAAGAAAGGTACTTTAGCTTCGCCTGCAATCGCTTTAGCTAATAATGTTTTCCCTGTACCGGGTGAACCTACCATTAAAACACCGCGAGGAATTTTGCCTCCTAACTTTTGGAACTTGCTAGGGTCGCGCAAAAACTCAACTAACTCACCTACTTCTTCTTTAGCTTCATCACAACCTGCAACATCATTAAAGGTTACTTTGACTTGGTCTTCAGTCATCATTCGGGCGCGGCTTTTACCAAATGACATAGCGCCACCGCGTCCACCACCGCCTTGCATTTGGCGCATGATATAGACCCATAAACCAATGATGAGTAAGAAAGGTACCCAGCTAATGATGATTTCCCATAAAATAGAGCGCTCTTCTGGGGGAGCTGCTTTTACTTTTACATTATTAGCTAATAAATCGCTGACCATTTGGGGATCATCAGGAGGGCTATAAGTGGTAAAACGCTCACCATTAACTGTCACGCCTACAATTTTTTGCCCACGAATATCTACCTCACGTACTGCATTATTGCGTACACTCTGCATAAACTCAGAATAGGGTATAGGCGCTCCCGTTTGTGTGGTGGTGCTAAATTTACTGAACACCACGATCAGTACAAAGGCGATGACCACCCATATCAGTAAATTTTTAGTCAAATCGTTCAAAGAACTTCTCCACTTCACAAATTAAGGTAGCAATCTACCTTGAAACTTGTCTTCAATCTTACACCACAAAACGTTGAGCCAACACATAAACCTCACGACTGCGTGGTCTTGACGCTGAGGGTTTACGGATTTTGACATCCTTAAAATGAGCTCGTACTTCTTTTATATAAGTATCAGAGCCTTCACCTTGGAACATTTTAACAAGAAAATGCCCCCCTGGACGTAATACCTTACAAGCGAGATCTAGCGCTAATTCACATAAAAACATTGCCCGTGGTTGATCCACCGCCTCCACCCCACTCACATTGGGTGCCATGTCAGAAACTACAAGGTCAACTTTATCCGTATCAAGTACTTTTAAAATTTCCGCTAAGACAGTTTCTTCACGAAAATCCCCTTGAATAAATTCCACAAAAGCTAATGGATCCATCGGTAATATATCACTAGCTACAATCCGCCCTTTTTCACCCACAATTTGAGCTACATATTGACTCCAACCACCGGGGGCAGCACCTAAATCAATAACCTTGTCATGGGGACGAATCAGATGGTCTTTTTCCTGAATTTCTTTTAACTTGTATACAGCGCGAGAACGATAGCCTTCTTGTTGGGACTTCTTTACATAGGGGTCACTAAAATGCTCGCTCAACCAACGCGTACTACTTTTACTTCTTGCCATACTCAAATAACTCATTACACTTCGCTGAATTTTATTGGAAGACTATCATGGAACTGAAAGAAACTCAGAAAAAACGTTTACGTACCCTAGCCCATGACTTAAACCCTGTCGTACTAGTGGGACAACATGGTCTAAAAGCTTCAATCTTGGAAGAGATTAATATTGCTTTAGATCATCATCAATTAATCAAAGTCAAACTCAGTGTGGGTGATCGCGATTTGCGAGATGAGATGATTGGTGAAATCGTGGCAACCTCACAAGCGCTATTAATTCAGCGTGTAGGGAATGTTGCGGTCTTATATCGTCGTAACAAAGACCGTCCTGACATTCTTAAGGCCGATTTCATTGAATAATAATAAAGACTTCTAAGTACTTTCATTACCTTAAGCATTATTACTTAAGGTAATATTTTGCTTGAACCAATAAAAAAGGCTGTATGAGTTAACATACAGCCTTCTATCAAATAAGATTGGCGCATCCGGAAGGATTCGAACCTCCGACCACCTGGTTCGTAGCCAGGTACTCTATCCAACTGAGCTACGGATGCGCTGAGAAGGTGCGTATTTTGCATACTTACTTAGCTGTTGTCAAGAAAATTTTTTAATTTATTTTTTTGACTTGCAGAGTAGTATATGGCGGAGAGAGAGGGAGTCGAACCCTCGATAGAGATTTTGGCCCTATGCTCCCTTAGCAGGGGAGTGCCTTCGACCACTCGGCCATCTCTCCAATATGCATCTATCAGAAGCACGTAATTATAGTGATAAAACTCCCAATGTAAAGTCTTTTTTCACATTTTTTTAGTTTTCTTCATTTACTAAAACAGGATCAGTTTTTTCGTGACGAATACGCTCGTAAATTTCCTCACGATGAACCGCTACATCCTTTGGTGCATTGATACCCAGACGAACCTGATTACCTTTAACTCCCAGTACTGTAACGCTTACCTCATCCCCAATCATGAGAGTCTCTCCAACCCTCCGAGTAAGTATCAACATAACGCAAATCTCCATATCGCTGTATTATTATGCTCACTAAAGCTTGCAACCTTGGTGAACTATTCCAGCCGCCAGCACAGCATGGCCAACAATCACACAGAACGACTGAACTTAACCTGAACTTTTCATTACCAATGTTGCATTTTTACCATTAAGTGACAAAAAACAACAGCCTTATTTGGATCGACGTATTCAACTGCGTAAAAGTAAATCAGTACCAACAAAAAAGCCCGTGTTTTCTATCGAGTACACAGGCTTTTATCTGAGCAATCAGTCAATTAGCATATAAGGACAGCGATTTAACCAGCTAAGCCAAAAGCCTCATGAAGCACGCGTACTGCTAGCTCTAAGTATTTCTCATCAATGACGACCGCAACCTTAATTTCTGAGGTGGAAATCATACGAATATTAATCCCCTCTTTTGCTAAAGCGCCAAACATTTTACTAGCTACGCCTGCATGAGAACGCATACCCGCACCCACAATGGAGACTTTAGCTATTTTCTCATCACCTTTACATTCTTTCGCACCTAGCTGTGTAGCAATACCGCTTAAAATCCCAAAGGCTTTTTCGTAGTCATTTTTGTGCACTGTAAAGGTAAAATCAGTCGTACCATCAGAACCTACATTTTGGACGATCATATCGATTTCGATATTAGCATCAGAAATAGGACCTAAAATGCTGTGAGCAATACCAGGACGATCAGGAACACCACGCACGGTTAATTGAGCTTCATCTTTATTGAACGCAATACCGCGTACTAAAACTTGTTCCATTACCTCTTCCTCACGAGTCACTAATGTACTTTTGCCATTTTCATCATCAAAGCTTGAAAGTACTCTGATGGGCATATCATATTTATAAGCAAATTCAACCGAACGAATCTGTAAAACCTTAGAGCCTTGGCTAGCCATCTCCAACATTTCTTCCAATGTCAAACGAGGAATATGGCGAGCCTTACTTTCAATACGTGGATCTGTCGTATAAACACCATCCACATCAGTATAAATCTGGCACTCATCCGCTTTTAAAGCCACCGCCAATGCAACACCAGTCGTATCCGAGCCACCACGCCCTAATGTAGTCACACTGCCGTCCTCGGTCACACCTTGGAAACCTGCTACGACCACTACTTTGCCTGCTGCTAGATCACGACGCATAGGTACATCATCAATCGCCATAATACGTGCTTTAGAGTGAGCATTATCGGTAAGAATACGTACTTGAGCCCCCGTGTAAGAACGAGCGGGTTGACCCTTTTGCTCTAAGGCTAACGCCAATAAACCAATCGTTACTTGCTCACCTGTTGCTAAAATCACGTCTTTCTCGCGCTCAGAGCCACGAGGATTCACCGCATTAATAAGCCCGACTAAGCGATTCGTTTCCCCTGACATAGCTGATACAACAACGACTACATCATGCCCTTGTTGACGCCATTTAATAACCCGATCCGCCACTGCGGCTATACGTTCGGGACTACCTACCGAAGTACCACCGTACTTCTGCACGATTAATGCCATTTCAGTACACCTACCCTTGTGCTATTTCACAATAGCGTGTTAATGCAAAATCTTATCCTAGCTGTGTAGCAACCCATGCTTTGACAGAGCTTAAAGCGGATGCCAAATTAGCAGGATTAGTACCCCCCGCGCGTGCCATATCAGGACGACCACCGCCCTTTCCACCGACTTGGCTCGCCACATGGTTGACTAAGTCACCCGCCTTAACACGTTTAGACTCGGCTGCTGTTACACCCGCAATCAGCCCCACTTTATCGCCTTGTACAGAGGCTAAAACAATAGCCGCCTTGCCCAATTTATTTTTAAGCTGGTCTAGCGTGTCCATCAGTGCTTTGGAATCTACATCCCCCAAATTCACCGCGAGTACTTTTATATCCTCTACGGTTTCGGCCTGATCTAATAAACTATTACCCGCTTGTGAGGCCAGTTTGCCTTTAAGCTGATCAATTTCTTTCTCTAGGGTACGATTTTTATTAACCAACGCTTCGGTCTTTTCTGGCGTATCGGTACTGGAGGATTTTAATAGTCGAGCTACTTGATCAAGACGACTGACCGTATCATTCAACCATGCAATCGCATTCGCCCCCGTCACTGCTTCAATCCGGCGAATACCCGCTGCAACGCCGCTTTCGCTTACGATTTTGAATAAGCCAATATCACCCGTGCGGCTCACGTGGCAACCACCACAAAGCTCGGTAGAAAAACCAATTTGAAGTACTCGCACTTCAGAACCGTATTTCTCGCCAAATAGCGCCATCGCCCCCGCTTCGAGTGCTTGCTCCATACTCATCACTTGCGCAGACGTTGACACATTACGGCGAACTTCAGCATTTACAATCGCTTCGACCTCGGCAATTTGTGCGGCTGTCACAGCTTCAGGTTGGGAGAAGTCAAAACGTAAACGCTCTGCGGTGACTAATGAGCCTTTTTGCTCAACATGAGTACCGAGTACTTGACGTAATGCTGCGTGCATTAAATGGGTAGCCGAGTGATTGAGAATAATGGCTTGACGACGCTCTTGATCCACTTCGGCTTGGATAGTATTGCCTACGACAAAAGTACCCGACTCCAATACACCATCATGAATGAAAGTACTACCCTGCTTTTGCGTATCATGGACTTTGAAAGTACTCGTACCTAAATGCAAAGTACCTTGGTCACCAATCTGACCACCGGATTCTGCATAAAAGGGAGTATTACTCAATACAACTTGACCACGCTGACCTGCATGTAGTTGTTGTACTGCATTACCCTCATGAAACAAGGCGATAATGGTCGCTGGCTCGATTAAATTATCATAGCCGTGGAAGTCTGTTGCACCACTGACATCCAGTTTACCCGCCATATCAACTTTAAACTTACCCGCTTCACGTGATTTATTACGTTGCTCTTCTAAAGCACGCTCAAACCCAGCTTCGTCTACTTTGAGCTCACGTTCACGTGCAATATCAGCCGTCAAATCTAAGGGGAAACCATAGGTATCGTATAATCTAAAAGCAGTTTCACCATCAATAGTATCGCCTGCTTTCAAAGTACTAATAGCTTCACTAATTAAGCGCATGCCATTCGCTAAGGTTTTAGCAAATAGTTCTTCCTCGCGCTTCAGGACGGCTTCTACCTGAGCTTGGGCTTTGGCTAATTCGGGATAAGCCTGCCCCATTTGCTCAACCAGCGTAGGTACAATTTTGTAGAAGAATAAAGTATCTAAACCTAGCTTATGACCATGACGCACAGCACGGCGGATAATGCGACGCAACACATAGCCGCGCCCCTCATTATCAGGCAGTACTCCATCCACAATCATAAACGAACATGAGCGAATATGATCAGCAATGACTCGTAAAGACGGATTATCTAAATCAGTCGTCATGCCCGCTAATTCAGCAATTTTTCCAATCAGTGCTTGGAAGGTGTCAATTTCATAATTGCTATGCACCCCTTGCAAAATCGCACATAAACGTTCTAAACCCATCCCTGTATCTACTGAGGGCTTAGGTAAAGGTGTCATCACGCCGTCCGCTGAACGTTCAAACTGCATGAAAACCACATTCCAGATTTCAATGTAGCGATCACCATCTTCTTCAGGTGAACCCGGAGGCCCTCCCCAAATGTGCTCACCGTGATCATAGAAAATTTCAGTGCAAGGGCCACAAGGTCCCGTATCGCCCATTTGCCAGAAATTATCCGAAGCGTAACGAGCACCTTTATTATCATCAATGCGGGAAATACGATTAGGGTCGACACCAATTTCACTCACCCAAATGTCATATGCTTCTTGGTCTTCAGCATAAACAGTGACCCATAATTTAGCTTTGGGTAGTTTGATGACATTAGTCAAAAAATCCCATGCGTAATGAATAGCATCCCGCTTAAAATAATCACCAAAGCTAAAGTTACCCAGCATCTCAAAAAACGTGTGATGACGAGCGGTATAACCGACGTTTTCCAAGTCATTGTGCTTACCACCTGCGCGTACACAGCGTTGGGCAGTCGTGGCGCGAGTATAAGGGCGCTTATCGATACCTAAAAATACATCTTTAAACTGTACCATTCCCGAATTGGTAAACAGTAATGTGGGATCATTACCCGGAACCAATGAGCTAGACGGTACAATCGTATGTCCCTTATCCGCAAAGAAGTTTAAAAACTTCTGTCTTACCTCAGCACTTTTCATGGAAAACCGCATTTATTGAATCTAAATTAAAACCACGCCCCGCCAAAAATCGTGACTGGCGAGCGCGTTCCTTAAAATTGTTGGGGAGAGGCTCCCCAAACTTGCGGGCACGCAAATCAGCTGCTAACTGACTCCAATCAATGGCTTCATCTTCCTCAACTTGAGTGAGTGCTGCTTTGGCTAACTGATCAGGAATACCTTTTTCGCGTAACCCATATAAAATCTTGACAGGCCCTTGTCCTCGATTCACCAAGGAGCGGGCGTAACTCTGCGCAAAACGCTCATTACTTAAATAGCCACTACGCTCTAGCTCGGCAAAAACGCGCTCTAGGTCGCTAGTTGTTAAATCGGCATAACGTTGCCGTAATTTACGTGTTAATTCAACACTTGAATGATCACGTACCGCTAATAAGTTTACCGCCGTGTGGTAAGCACGGCGGTAAACGGTATCAATTTGTTCAGTCATGTGGCGTTCTCTTTGGAACGTGGTTGAGAGTTAATCCTCAACCAAGACATCATCATCGTGGTCAAAACTATCTTCGCCTGAACCACTACTATTTAAGGCTTTGGAGAGTAAATCATTACGCACTGCTTGTTCAATCTCTGTCGCTAATTCAGGATGATCTTTTAAGAATTGGCGTGCATTATCTTTGCCTTGACCAATCTTTTCACCCTTATAGCTATACCAAGCACCTGCTTTAGCAACATAACCTTGCTTGACACCTAACTCAATCAACTCACCTAACTTGGAAACCCCTTCACCATATAAAATTTCAAATTCGGCTTCTTTAAAGGGTGGCGCCATTTTGTTTTTAACGACTTTTACACGGGTTTCGTTACCAATAATCTCATCGCCCTTTTTGATCGCACCAATACGACGAATATCCATACGAACTGAGGCGTAGAATTTTAGTGCATTCCCACCTGTAGTCGTTTCGGGGCTACCAAACATCACACCGATTTTCATGCGAATTTGGTTGATAAAAATCACTAGGGTATTGGAGCGTTTAATATTACCCGTGAGTTTACGTAAGGCTTGCGACATTAAACGGGCTTGTAGACCCATATGAGAATCGCCCATATCGCCTTCAATCTCAGCTTTAGGTGTCAAAGCAGCAACGGAATCCACTACAACGATGTCTACTGCATTAGAACGCACTAACATATCGGTAATTTCTAGCGCCTGCTCACCGGTATCAGGCTGTGATACTAAGAGATCATCGACATTCACACCCAATTTTTGGGCATAAATGGGATCAAGCGCGTGTTCAGCGTCTACGAACGCAGCAGTACCACCTTTCTTTTGACACTCCGCAATCACCTGTAAAGCCATAGTAGTTTTACCAGAGGATTCAGGGCCAAAAATCTCAACAATACGCCCTCTAGGTAATCCACCAATGCCTAATGCCACGTCTACCGTGATAGACCCAGTTGAGATCACTTCAATATCACGTGCAGCGCTGCTATCCCCCATACGCATCACAGCGCCCTTACCAAATTGACGCTCAATTTGACCTAATGCGGCGGCTAATGCTTTCTTTTTGTTCTCATCCATGCAGATGACTCCTACTAAAGGTTAGGCTGATTTAAGAGGTACCAATTATCGCATATTTAGGGTGGGTGAGAATATAAAAACACCTATTGAAAAGGCTATTCAGCACTCATTTAACCATTTAAAAACATTCGTATTTTTTCAATCATTTCCACTGGAAATGGTAGTTCTAACCAACGTTCTAAACAGCGGACTCCGTACCCTAAAGTGACGCTTCCTTGAGCCGTTTTATAGTAGAATCCTGATGACTTTTTACACCAATGTTCATACTTTAAAATCAGTCGACTCGCGTTGAAGTCA
>JBDKGX010000056.1:0-15604 GCA_039797965.1 Pseudomonadota bacterium | reverse complement strand
GGATATTAAAGGTCAAGCCAAAGGGTATACTGATGGTGAGCTAATCAGTAGCGCCATGGAGCTGAATATGCCGGGGATTTCAGTGAAAGCTAAAGAGTTACCAGAGCCTATTAGCTTTGGCTTAAATCTTAAAAGTACTGGAACGACTAATGAAACCGATACAGCCGGTTCTTTTGGTTTAACAGTTTCAGACTTGATGACCCCGTTATTGCCGACAAGTAAGGGCATTTATGATATCAAAATAAATGGCTTAAATACGGCTGGCTTAAAAGAGGTTAAGGATCTTCTAGCTCAGGTAGAGCCACTGCAAAATGAGTTACGTTTATTAGACGAAATGAATGCCGCTAATCAAACGGGTATCAATAGTGACACAGTAACACCCGAATCTGAGCCAACGACTGCCGAGACACCTGCGAGTACTACTCCTACTCCAGATGCTGATAATGCTGCTCCTGACAGTGCTACTAATGCAGTTGCAACAGAAATGGCTGAAGGCGATACAACAGAAGGTGTGGCTGAGGGTGATGCTGTTGCGGCTGTACCGGAGGATCAAGCTCCCCCCGAAACGCCAGCTGAGGAGGATGTTTTAGTCGAGGAGTCTCCAGAGGTTCAAGCTAAACGGGCTGAGCTAGAAAAAAAACGGGATGAGTTAATGGCTAAAGTGGGTGAAGCTGTGGTGACTAAAGTACTTCAGCCAAATAAAAGCCATTTACAACAAGATATCAGTTTAGAAAATAAATTAGGTGCCGCGAAATTAAATCTTGATTTAACTTATGCCGGTAATAAAGAGGGAAAATCTCTTACCATGCAAAGTTTAGAGGATTTACAGCCTGAGCAAGCTTTGCAATTAGTGCGTGGTACGATTAATTTTAATTTTGATCGTGATTTATTCCCAATGGCCGCTTTATTTTTAGATCAACCTTTTATTGTGAAAGATAATGCTAAGTATAAAATGTCATTGCAACTAGCGGGCGATAAATTAGTTTTAAATGATAAACCAATGACGTTGACAGAGTTTCAAGCCTTATTAGCCCCTGCGGCTAGTAGTTTAGGTGGAGGAGAGGCTACTGAGCCTGAAGCCACGGATACTCCTTCTCCCGATGCTGAGCAAGACACTAAAGCTCCTACAGAGGGCAATGCTCCTGAGGCTACACCAGTAACGCCAAAGGCTGATACGACTAAGCCTATGACAAATTAATTGAGGAGGCTTAACGAGAGTACCATCAGTACTCTCGTTAAGTACTTAGCACTTTTTAGGAGGATTACAGCATGGCAGAAATTGATCAGCCCCAATTTTGGGTATTTAGTTGTGAAATTCCCGTCCGTTGGGGGGATATGGATGCGTATGGGCATGTAAATAACACTGTGTACTTTCGTTTTTTAGAGGAAGCACGAGTACAAATGTTAGCGGATTGGGGAGCAGGCGATATTCAAAATAGTACCATTGCACCCGTGATTATTACGGCGGGTTGTACCTTTTTACGTCCAGTCAATTACCCCAACACCGTAAAAGTAAATTGTTTTATTGGGCAATTAGGGCGCTCTAGTGTGATGACATATTATAAAGTTACTACGCTGGTAGAGCCTGACGTGGTGACTACCGAGGGCTATGCCAAAACGGTGTGGATGGATCATTCAACGGGTAAGTCTGCTCCTATTCCAGAAACGATTCGCACCCGTTTAGAACAGTTTATGCAGGCTTAAGCAAAGTACTTGATTTTATTTTTGTCGACAATCTGTTGATCATGTTAACCTTGCACCCAATCCCTGTATTGGGTCAATGGAGCTAGAACATGACGGTTATAAAGCAAGCTGACGTGATTGCCAGTGTCGCGGATGCGTTACAATTTATTTCTTATTACCACCCCAAAGACTTTATTGATGCTATGTATGCAGCATGGCAACGTGAAGAATCCCCCGCGGCTAAAGATGCTATCGCGCAAATTTTAGTAAACTCACGGATGTGTGCTGAGGGCAAACGCCCGATTTGCCAAGATACGGGGATTGTGACCGTATTTGCGAAAGTGGGGATGGATGTGCAGTGGGATGATGCCACGATGAGCCTCACTGACATGATTAATGAAGGGGTTCGTCAAGCCTATTTGTTTCCTGATAATGTGCTACGGGCTTCCATTTTGTCAGACCCAGCAGGGGCTCGTAAAAATACTAAAGACAATACCCCAGCCGTGATTCATTATGAAATCGTGGCGGGCAATACTGTCGACATTCAAGTCGCAGCCAAAGGCGGCGGCTCTGAAAATAAATCTAAAATGGCGATGCTTAACCCTTCCGATAGTATTGTTGATTGGGTACTGAAAACAGTTCCTGATATGGGAGCGGGTTGGTGTCCACCTGGTATGTTAGGCATTGGCATTGGTGGTACGGCTGAAAAAGCGGCTTTGATGGCTAAAGAAGTACTCATGGATCCGATTGATATTCATGAGCTTAAAGCTCGCGGTGCACAGAATCGCGTTGAAGAATTACGTTTAGAGCTATTTGAAAAGGTTAATCAATTAGGTATAGGTGCTCAGGGCTTAGGGGGTTTAACCACCGTGCTTGACGTTAAAATCATGGATTATCCAACTCATGCAGCGTCATTGCCGGTGTGCATTATTCCCAACTGTGCAGCGACCCGTCATGCTCACTTTGTATTAGATGGCTCAGGCCCTGCCTTACAAACGCCCCCTAGTTTGGATGATTGGCCTGATATGACTTATCAAGCAGGGGATAATGCTCGTCGTGTCAACCTCGATACAGTTACCCCTGAAGAAGTGAGAACTTGGAAGCCTGGAGAGGTCATTTTACTGTCGGGTAAAATGCTGACAGGTCGTGATGCTGCCCATAAACGCATGGTAGATATGCTCAATCGCGGCGAGCAGTTACCCGTTGATTTGAAAAATCGCTTTATCTACTACGTAGGTCCTGTCGACCCAGTACGTGATGAAGTGGTAGGCCCTGCAGGTCCCACTACTGCTACACGGATGGATAAATTTACTCGTCAGATTTTAGATCAAACAGGTTTAATCGGTATGATCGGTAAATCAGAACGCGGTCCAGTAGCGATTGATGCCATTCGTGACTATGGTGCGGTGTACTTAATGGCAGTGGGTGGCGCGGCTTATTTAGTGTCTAAAGCTATTGTAGGCGCTAAAGTACTCGCTTTTCCTGATTTGGGAATGGAAGCGATCTATGAGTTTGAAGTCAAAGATATGCCCGTAACCGTAGCGGTGGATAGCCAAGGCATCTCTGTCCATAACACCGGCCCCCAACAGTGGAAGCATATTATCGAACAAAAAATTGCCGTTGGTACTTTAAAAAGCTGATAGCTACCCTCATATTTGGTAAAAATTACTATTGTGAATTGCCGCCTGCTGTGTATCATGCAGGCGGTCTTTTTTGAGGATAGTGCATTGAATAACACCAGTATTTATCGGATTTCATTCGTTAACCAAGACAAAATCTACGAGGTTTTTGCTAAACAAGTTTATGAGGCTGATCTCTATGGCTTTATCGTGGTTGAGGAGTTGGTGTTTGGGACTCAAAGCGAGTTATTAATTGACCCTGCAGAAGAGCGCTTAAAGATCGAATTTGAAGCAGTGACTCGTACTTTTATTCCTATGCATGCGATTATTCGTATTGACGAAGTCGAAAAGCCCGGTATTAGCAAGATTCATCCCGTAAATGGCTCGGCTACTAGCAACGTAAGCCCCTTTACTCGTCCCAGCAATAATAAAAAGCGCGACTAAAAATAACACCATTTAGCTAAGAAGTTAGTGATGTAGTTCAGCGCTAATTTGAGCTTGTGCTCATTTAAACATCATCAAGCCAGTTGTCAAATTCCTGCTCTGCTGGAGCAGGCTTTGCCTTGGATGTAAGCTCAAGATCAGTACCCCCTCCTTATGACCAAAAAATTACTATTTATCTGATAGTAGTAGTGATCTATTTTTAGTTTCTATATTGATAGCATATCTATGATTTTTATATATAAAAGGTTTGTATGCTACTTTCTTTACCGAAGGATTCAATGTTAATCGCTTCTACTGCATTAAGTTTTTATAAGAACTATGTTTCAGGTGCTATACCCGTTAATTTGACAGAAGCCGTCAAAAGTATGCTTTTAAATCCAACACTCTTACCTAGTTTAGAAAGGGTGATAAAAGGTATTTTAAATGCACAAAAAGAGGTCACAATTTCCTTGCAGCTTCCACGTGAGGAGCTTAATAAACAAGAGGCTTTAAGCTATTTGAGTCTTAGTGAGTTTGCTTATAGTCAAGTCGGTGCTCCACAGGGATGGACTCGACTGAGTAAGGATTCTATAGGTGGGATACTATTACACAATACGGCTACAGGTTTTGATGCAGAAATATTTCAAAATCAGCAGACTGGTGAGATTAGTATTGCCTTTCGAGGCACAGAAAACTCCAACGATTGGGCGGATAATTTTCGGCAACTTTCAGAGTTTAGTCCACAGCTACAACAAGGTTATCAGCTAGCTTTGGCAGCTAAAGCACTATTTGGAAATAAAGTTAGTTTTACTGGGCATAGTTTAGGAGGTGCTATTGCTCAAGTAGCAGGATTAGCGACGGGGTTAAAAACATATGTTTTTAATGGGAATGGGTTAAATGATGCTACTTTATATCACATAGGATGGGATAAAGTGCAAGCTAATCAAAATGCTATTACCAGCGTTGTATATAAAGGTGAGTTTGTAAGTGATTTGGATAATCAACAAGATGGCGATGCTTTATCGGGAGGAAAAGTGCAAGGGCAAGTTCATTATGTAGAAGACCCTAGCTATTTTTATAGCAGAGGTCTAGTGGATAATGCCTATAATCGCCATGCTATTGCACCCTTAAAACAGGCACTACAGAATACAGCTTGAAAGAGATTATGATTATTAGTCTATTCTGCTTAAATAATTTTCATGGTTTTATGCCATCCCCATGAGTTGAATAGCCCAAAATAGTAGGAAACCAGAAAAGAGTACTAACATATAAAAAGGTTTTTCCTCGATTTCATGTGCTTCGATTAGTAGTTCTTCAGTCACCAAATACAGCAAAGCGGCTGCACTGGCAGCGAGGGCGCTAGCAATGATCGCATTAGAGGCACCTGCTAATAACCAATTCCCCAAAACTGCACACACTAGAACAGTAACCCCCAACGCAGTGGATACCGCCACAATACGCCAGCCTTTTAAACTATCGGAAGTCAGCGCTAAACCTAAGAAGAGTAGTTCGACGGATAAGCCTAATGCCAACACCGTGCCAGTTTCCCCGCCTGCTGCAAAGCCCGCTCCAATAATGATCCCATCCACCGCAATATCGACAAAGGTGGCTATCAAAAGCCCTTTATCGACAGATTCACTAGGTGGGTTTGCACTAGGGTGAGCGTGTTGTGCTTTCTCCAAATGGATAGTCCAAAGCTTTAGTAAATACATCAACACTGATCCTGCAGCAAAGGAGGCTAACAGTAACCCAGCAGGGGCATGCTCTTGCGTAATCTCTGGGAATAGTTCTACCGCTAATGCAGCCAATACAACACCCGCTGCAAAATGTTGAATGAGGCTACGCATTTCACGACTAGGGTGCCAAATCAGAGCTAAAATGCCACCACCCACTGCCACCAAAGCAGGGATAAGCATCAAATAAAAAGGATTCATGCTCTAAACCTTAAGAAAATAAAACAGTTATTTGAAATTTACAGTGACTTGCAAACCCTGTCCTGAGGTGGGTTTGCTGTACACAATATGGGCTTGGTGGATAGCTACAATCCGCTCCACAATAGATAAGCCTAAACCACTTCCACTTGCTTTATTACCGAGTACTCGATAAAAACGTTGGCTAATTTTTGCCATTTCCTCCTCACTGAGACCCCAACCATTATCACTCACTATTAACGTAGGTTGTGGAGTACTTAAAATAGTGAGCGTGACGAGTGAGCCTGTGGGGGTATAACGGATAGCATTATCGACTAGATTACGAATGAGTACTTGCAGTAATAGAGGTAGACCTAGTACTTGAGTCTCCTCACCTTCTACTAACTCTAAGGTAATACCCGCATCGTGTGCCGTGGGGGCAAGCTCCACGAGTACTTCGGTAGCTAGATCACGTAATGAGCAGGTTTGTAGTTGAGTACTGGCACTGCTTTCTAAACGGGCTAGGGTTAATAATTGTGAAATGAGATGAGTCGCACGTTGGCAGCCTTGTAACGCATAATTCAACGCATGTTGGCGTTCGTGTTCGTGAAGGGATAATTTTGCTACTTGCACTTGCGCACTAATGCCCGCAATGGGGGTACGTAGTTCATGGGCTGCATCCGCTGTAAAACGCCGCTCATTGTCCATCATGATTTGAATACGCCCAAATAAACTATTCAAGCATTCAATCAAGGGGCGAACCTCGGCAGGGGCGATCAAATCCAAAGGTGTCAAATTACGGGGCTCACGTTTAGCAATGGATTGAGTCAAATTAATTAAGGGTTTTAAGCCCCATAGTGCACTCCACCATACCACTAAAGCAATGATAGGCAATGCGACTAATAGGGCGAGTAGTTGAGTGCGAGTCATATCGTGAATGACTTCTTCACGGACTTCGATAAGCTCTGCAACTTGTACTAAATGCCTACGATCATCATCCCACGCACTAAAAACTCGCCAATGTTCTTGATTGATGTAACTATCACTAAAGCCTTCTTTTTGTTGACTGAGTAGCGTATTAGTGGCGTTTTGGGAGTGTAGGGTTAAACGTTCACCTTTGTACCACAATTGAAATGCTACACGCCGTGAGTACTTATGTAATAGTGGAGTATGCTCCATATCAATATCGTCATCGTCTTCATCATCATCATCGTATTGATCTAAACCTTGCGCCATGAGTAACGAAGCTATTTGTGCCAAATGGGCATCTAATATTTCATTAAACTCATGTTTGCTGTGTAGGTACAAACCGGTTGATGCGGCCAGCCACAATACGGTAATGGCACTGAGCATTAAGACCACAAGACGTTGTTTTAAAGACATAGGATGCTCAGTATTTAAGGGTTAGGAATTAGTAGTACTGGGTTTATCACGCGGTAACAAATAACCCACACCCCGAATAGTTTCAATCAATTGAGGGGTGAGTTTGCGGCGTAAATGGTGAATATGCACTTCCACGGTATTGCTTTCGACTTCTTGTCCCCATGAGTACAGTTTGCTTTCTAATTGCTGGCGAGACAGTACTCGTCCTGCATTCAGCATTAAGGTATGTAAAACAGCAAATTCACGCCCAGATAGCTCGACCGCTTCATGGTTAAAGCTGACTGTATGAGTGGCAGGGTCTAACGTAACCCCACCTACACACAGCACAGGCGTTGTATGTCCATTTAAGCGCCGTACTAGAGCCCGTAACCGTGCAGTAAGCTCACCCATTTCAAAAGGTTTGATGAGATAGTCATCTGCACCACTATCGAGTCCCGCGATTTTATCCTGCACCGTATCACGTGCCGTTAAAATCAATACCGCCGTATGGGTTTGACGCTGACGTAAGCGCTTAAGTACTTCCATTCCTGACAGTTGTGGTAAGCCCAAATCCAGTACCACAGCACTGTAAGGCTCTAAACTTAAGGCGCTATCCGCCTGTTGACCGTCTTTAACCCAATCCACACTATAACCGACTTGAGTTAAACCCACCCGTAAAGCATCCCCTAGTAATTCGTCATCTTCAACGACTAAAACACGCATAGCTATCCCTGACTCATAATGTACCAAACAATAAAGCCTAAACTACTTAACACTAACAAAGCACCTAGTAAGGGGTAACCTTTTTCAATACGGTCTGAGGCTTCAATAGGTTTTTTGCCAGTTACCATAGAGCGGGGTAGATTTTCTTTATGAATAACACTACTAATTACTACACCTGCAATATGCACCAGTACTACGGCTAACATAAGATTAGCTGCGATTTCATGAAGTTCTTCAAATAAATCCTCAGCAAATTCCTCGCCACCCACTTCCCAATATAAACCAACACCACTCAAAACAATCGTAAGCCCTAAAATGAGCAGTAAGTAAATTGCCCATGCGCCGGCTGGATTATGTCCCACATAATGAGTGGGGTTTGGACTCAAGAGGTTTTTTAAATAACGAATGACTTGAGTAGGCGGGTAAGTAAAGTCGCTAAAACGTGCATAGCGACTCCCCACGAACCCCCACACTAAGCGAAATAATAGTAAGCCACCCATTACATAGCCTAGAGCAATATGGATATCACGATAACGCTCACTTTCAGAGGTAATGTAAGCGCCCGCAAAACTGAGCGCTAACAACCAGTGAAAAGCACGAGTAGGAAAGTCCCAGACTAATTGATTAGTTTTCATCGCTTTTCTATTTTTCCTTAGCGTGGAATGGATACCGCATCTTCGTCGAAGTTGCCTTTATCAGCCGAGGTATGACAAGCCATGCAGTTGGAGGCACTTTTGACTTTAGCGCTTGACCAAGTGGCTTTTGAAATCTCATCGTGCTCATGCTTAAACCAAGAGGTTTCAGTAATACGTAAAACAGGCTCTCCCTTCTTAGTCGTTTCAGGGGAACGTTGACTCGCATTTTGCTCTAAAAAGGGTAGGATTTGATTGACTGTTTCTTGATCTAAACTGGCATCAGTACCAAAGTGATCTTGCAAGTTATTCATCATGGATTTCCAAGAGTCCGCAGGTAATAAGCCCGGTGGATAAGCCATATGACAAGCGCTGCACTCTGTTTGCCAAGTAGCATTCGTGACATTCATGAGCGAGTTATTTCTACCCTTTCCTTCGTGATATTCACCGGATTTGTTACCACGTTCTTGATACTCATCGTCTTCGTCACCATCATCATCTCCCCACGCTTGAAAGGTTGCACCGAGCCCTACCACTGCGGCTAATACTAGAGCCATGGGCAGCGCAAAACGTTTGGGTTGGAATAAAGCCATAATAAAGTACTCCCGCTTTTTTTATTGATTAAAAGTTAGTAAATAACTCAGTACATCGCCTTTTTCCAAAGCAGTACATTCACGATCTAACACATCATTGCAATTGCGCTTAAACCACTTTTCGACTTTCTTAGCATTGGTAAAACGTTCACTATTTGCACTAGGTGCTAAAGGATCAATGGCTTTGCCCGTTTTGGCGTGTTTGCCCGCTTGAGCAGGGTTTGCAGTATGGCAACTAGCACAACTCCAATCATTACCATGCGTTTGATTAAAAAATAACTTACCGCGCACGGTATCAAAACCTGTGAAGTTTCCTGCCGCTTTGGCTTCAGTTTCGTAGGTCTTTAGAAAGTCCTGCGGTGTTTCTGCTAAGGCAACACTAGCACTGGTGACTAAGAGGCTTAGGATTAGGAGGCGTACTCTATTTAGCATAACGGATACCTAATGTTCATTATTAATCATGAAAGGAGTTAGGGGACAGCTTAGAACCCAATTCTTAAATACTGCTTATGAATAACCTTGAGTTTATAGGGATAAGTCTGGATGACTATTAACATTTAGTTATCAATCGTGATGGGTAGGTACTTGTGTGAAAGGGCTTTATTCCTGACTAAAAAGCTTGGCAGAAAATTTTGTTAGCTGATTTTTATGAAGAAAATATTAAATAAAAAAATTTAATATGCTTGTCTTATAGGAATTTCAATTAATTAATTTTTAAAATTAAAGCTAAAAGGCATATGAGTCTAATTTCGTCAAGCCATGAGTGCCTAAAGAAAGGAGTAGATATTACCCCTAACCAAATAGTTAAGTACCTTACTTTAAAGGTAGGAATTTGTTAGGATAAAACCACAATCAGGGGCTGATAAAGAGTGAAACTTATTAAAATACTTCGTTTAATGATGATTCTACACCTTGTAATCTAAAAGTATTCCAGTAGAAATTTATCACTCGATCAAGTGTATAAAAGCGTAGAGCTGGAAATGTTTTTATATATGACGCCCTAGGTTGTAATAAGATTTTTTATAAAAAATTAGATTGGATATAAATTGTTTTGGTTTATTAAAGAACACTCACATAATTATTCTAATGTTCGTTGAAAGTACTTACTAATATACCTGTATCTATTAATAAGTTACTGACCTTGAGCTGTACTAGCTAATTGAAGTGGTTAAATTAGCGACGTACAGCTTTTTTATTGCTCATAGCTAGGTAATTTTTAAAAAAGCTCTAGCGATGAGTGGGTGCTCTAATATAGGTGAATTATTACTTGAGCAGTTTGATGATGAGTCTAATTTACCAATTACAAAGTACTGAGCTTAGTTAACCAAAGGGCTTTCTCACTATCGGGTAAGAAGCTCGCTGCAAAGCCGTTTTTAGCCAATTGTAGGGCTTGAGCTTTGCTCATCTGAAGGGCATCAGCGAGTGCCACGAAATTTTCAGTCATATAACCACCAAAGTAAGCTGGGTCATCCGAGTTAACAGTGACTATTACACCTTGCTCTAGTAACTCTAAAATATTGTGATCGCGCATATCTTTGAATACACAAAGTTTAGTATTAGACAAGGGACAGATTGTGAGTGGCATTTGAGTAGCAATTAATTGCTCTACTAATAAGGGGTCTTCTACGCACCGCACCCCGTGGTCAATGCGCTCAACCTTTAATAAATCTAAGGCTTGATGAATATACTCAGCAGACCCCTCTTCACCCGCATGAGCCACTGTTAAAACCCCTTCCTCTCGTGCCTTGGCAAATACTCGTTCAAAAAGCTTTGGCGGAAAATCTTTTTCAGAACTATCTAAGCCTACGGCGATGATTTTGTCCTTGTGAGGTAGAGCCTGCTCTAAGGTTACAAACGCAGCATCTTCCGGCAAATGGCGTAAAAAGCACATAATCAAATAGCTAGTAATGCCTAGTTGTTGTTTGCCCTCCTGTAAAGCACGGTGAATACCATTGATGACGATGTCAAAACTAATACCTCGATCCGTATGAGTTTGTGGGTCAAAAAAGGGTTCGACATGCATGACATTTTGGGCTTTGCAACGTTCTAAATAAGCCCATGTTAAATCATAAAAGTCTTGCTCGGTTTGCAGGACATTAGCACCTTGATAATAAATATCTAAAAAGTCTTGCAAATTACTAAATTCATACGCCGCACGAATAGCTTCTACAGAGTCAAAGGGCAGCTGGATATGATTACGTTGGGCGAGTTTGAACATGAGTTCGGGTTCGAGACTGCCTTCTAAGTGCATATGCAGTTCAGCTTTTGGCAAATCATTTAAAAATTGGTGAAAATCGCTCATAAAGTACTCAATCATAGTAAGGTGATATGAAATACTCAGTGTAACCAATGTGCAGCAATAGGCATAGATTGACGCTGTTAGTTAGGTTTGAGAGTATGCCGCGTTTGTTAATTTCTATGAGAGTAATGCAATGAGCCAATTTGAAAATGTTGCCGTTTCTAAAACCGCTAATGTGTATTTCGAGGGTAAATGTGTAAGTTACACGGTTAGCTTTGCGGATGGCACTCGTAAAACGGTAGGAGTAATTTTGCCTGCTGCGTTGACTTTTAATACAGGCGCACCTGAAGTCATGGATGTGGAAAAAGGAGCCTGCCGTGTGAAGTTGGCAGGTAGCAATGATTGGCAAACCTATACCGCAGGTCAATCGTTTAATGTGCCGGGTAATAGTTCATTTCAAATTGAAGTAACGGAAACCATGCACTACGTCTGTAATTTTGGTTAATAGTTTTAAAAGCAATAGGTAAAAGCCTATTGCTTATCCCTAAGCAGTAACCTTTATTACGTTACAATAATAATGGGGTTTTGCTCCATCAGTGAAGTTAAGTCCGTTAAATCACTACCCTCAGGTAAGTAAATATCGGCAGCCAAGGGTGTTTCACCAATCAAGACTGTTCCAGAATCAGGAGCGCCATATAAATCATTAAGTACTTGAGTTAAAGAGGTACTAGATAAGCGTTCGCTAGTAGTTCCGAAAACAGGTGCTAATTCTTCAGGTGCTGCTAATACAATCGGTGTTTCAGGAGTACTAGGTAAACTAGGAATACTATCCCAACTGAAGGTGCGATTTAGAGGTGTCACTTCTGGGGTATCTGCTCTAAAAACGGGTGATCGAATACCAGCAGGCGTGGAGCGTGCAACGGCTTGTCCTCGTGCTGCCTCAGAGGGATTACGGGATTGGTTAGATGATAACTCTGAAGTGGAAATACTAGGGCTGTCCGCTATAGGTGCAGTCGTCGTGGGAGCGCGAGGTAGATTTCCCATAGCTTGTTCAATAGCTTCTAATGACTCACTAATCAGACGCATCACGCCAGTTTGATCAGTATTTAGCTCGTGGGTTGGTGTTTCACTAGTGGTTGAGTGTAGAGCGGTACTTTCACTCGTGCCACTAGCTACACTCATCGCAGTAGTACTTGAATGACTAGATGAAGTATTGGTACTGGGCACACCTATAGTAGCACTTGAGGTTGTATCAAAAGTTTCATGAGTTTGTGGCGGAGTAGTACTGGGTGTTGTCAGATTAATAGGGGTTTCAACTACAGAGCGACTTCTAGGAAAATCCGTACTAGCAAGATAGGCTGTGGTCATAGCATAGCTACCTCTTAAAATAATATAAATAAAAGCTAGTTCAGGTATAGGTAGCTCTAGAAAAACTAGTAGGCGTGAATAGGATAGGCGGTAGAAGTGTTAGGATGGTTTGAGTTTAACAAGCCTTAAATCAGGAGCGACAAGTCTCCTGACTTAGTATCACTCAATTACAAGCGGCGGTAATAATAATTTCAATTTTATAATCGTCAGAGGCGAGTTTAGTTTCGCAACAGGCTCGAGCGGGTGCAAATCCGGGTGGAACCCAAGCATCCCAAATCACATTCATAGCATCATAATCATTAATATCACTCAACCAAATAGTAGCTTGAAGAATTTTATCGCGCCCACTATTAACCTGCTGGAGTAGTTCATCGATTTGCTCTAAACAGTGCAGGGTCTGAGCTTCAATAGTAGTACCTTGTCCTACTTGCCCACATAAATAAGCGACCCCTTTATAAGTGACTACCTCACTATAACGAGTACTGGTGTGATAGCGTTTAAGTAGCATCGTTTTATCCTCTCAAAGCGTTAGTTAGATTTGGGAAACACGCTAATGTATTGTATAGAATGAAAAAGAGTAGTGTTATCAAAAGTCTAGAAGGACTTGTACATCATTAATAATAAAGCAACACACTAGAGCATATTAGAAAAGCGCTGGAAAAATATTCAGAGTACGTTTATACGCGGGAGAATACATTGATCACGACTAAATGCGTAGCCTTATCTCACGATTCTTTTAAAGACAGTTGGGTAGGGAACTACGTGGACGCTTGGGGTTTTTTGCAATAACTACTTTTATCCAGTCATTAAATCAAGGCTAATTAGATTGTGCAGTACTTTTCCTATAACAACGGTCTAAACTTGAAGTAGCACCTTTTTTGCGCCTAAGATCATCAATAAGGCAGTGCGAATACAGAGTCTGCCATGACTATTTTATAATACAACTCAGCATCACGGGGCTAACACCAATGTGTGCTGTAAGGGGTAAGGAATGAGCATTTTTGATCACTATCAATCACGCTATGAGTCTTTCCAAGAAGAGGAATACTCCTTACAGGAGTATTTAGAACTCTGTAAAAAAGACAAAATGGCCTATGCTAGTGCCGCTGAACGTATGCTAGCCGCTATCGGTGAGCCTGAACTAGTCGATACCTCGCGTGATCCTGCATTAAGCCGTATTTTCTCTAATAAAATGATCCGCCGTTACCCTGCTTTTTATGAATTCTACGGCATGGAAGAATGCATTGAGCAAATCGTGTCGTTTTTCCGCCATGCGGCGCAAGGTCTTGAAGAAAGCAAACAAATTCTCTATCTCCTAGGGCCAGTGGGAGGAGGTAAATCCTCATTGGCTGAGCGTTTGAAAGCACTCATGGAAAAAGAGCCTATTTTCTGTATTAAAGGGTCTCCTGTTAATGAATCACCTTTAGGTTTATTCAGTTCAGAAGACGCGGCTATTTTGAGTGAAGATTATGGTATTCCAGCCCGCTATTTAAAAACAATTATGTCACCGTGGGCCGCCAAGCGTTTAAAAGAATTTGGGGGCGATATTACCCGCTTCAAAGTAGTAAAACGTTATCCTTCACGTTTAAATCAAATTGCTATTTCTAAAACTGAGCCGGGCGATGAAAATAACCAAGATATTTCAGCGCTAGTAGGCAAAGTGGATATTCGTAAATTAGAAGATTATCCACAAAATGACCCCGATGCTTATAGCTACTCTGGCGGATTATGTTTAGCCAATCAAGGCTTAATGGAATTCGTGGAGATGTTTAAAGCACCCATTAAAGTACTTCATCCGTTATTAACAGCCACCCAAGAAGGTAATTATAACAGTACTGAAAGTATTGGTGCGATTCCCTTTACTGGGGCGATTTTAGCACACTCGAATGAGTCTGAATGGCAAGCCTTTAAAAATAATCGTAATAATGAAGCCTTTATTGATCGCGTGAGTATTGTCAAAGTACCTTACTGCTTACGTGTAACTCAAGAAATTAATATTTATCAAAAATTATTACAAAATAGCTCCTTAGCCAAAGCGCCTTGTGCGCCAGATACTTTAAAGATGTTGGCACAGTTTTCCGTGCTATCCCGCTTAAAAGTACCTGAGAATTCCAGCGTATTTTCTAAAATGCGTATTTATGATGGTGAAAACCTTAAAGACATTGATCCACGTGCTAAAACCATTCAAGAATATCAGGATGCAGCGGGTGTTGATGAAGGTATGTCGGGGTTATCTACTCGTTTTGCTTTCAAAATTTTATCTAAGGTTTTCAATTTTGATGCGACCGAAGTCGCCGCCGATCCTGTGCATTTAATGTATGTATTAGAACGCCAAATTGAAAAAGAACAATATCCAGCTGATATTCAAGATCGCTATATTTCGTATATTAAAGAGTACTTGGCACCTAAGTATATTGAGTTTATTGGTAAAGAAATTCAAACAGCTTACTTAGAGTCTTACTCAGAATACGGTCAAAACTTATTTGATCGCTATGTGACTTATGCTGATTTTTGGATTCAAGATCAAGAATACCGTGATCCTGAAACGGGAGATTTCTTAGATCGTTCAGCTTTAAATACTGATTTAGAGAAAATTGAAAAACCAGCAGGTATTAGTAATCCCAAAGATTTCCGTAATGAAATTGTAAACTTTGTGTTACGTGCACGGGCTAATAATGGTGGAAAAAATCCAGCATGGACGAGTTATGAAAAGCTGCGTCGTGTGATTGAAATGAAAATGTTTTCCAGCACTGAGGATTTATTGCCAGTTATTTCGTATGGAGCTAAATCTTCGGCTGAAGAGCAACGCAAACACAATAATTTTGTCGAACGCATGATGAAGCGTGGTTATACCGAGCGCCAAGTACGCTTATTGTCTGAATGGTATTTACGAGTACGTAAATCACAATAAGACCATTTAAAAAGGTACTCATTTATTAATTAATAGATGAGTACTTTAGAACCCGTAATAGGGTTATGAGCAATTAATACAAGGAGAGCTGTATGGCTTATGTTGTTGACCGCCGACTTAATAGCAAAAATAAAAGTCTGG
>JBDKGX010000055.1:0-15868 GCA_039797965.1 Pseudomonadota bacterium | reverse complement strand
CAATCGCCGCCCACCAATGGGGGTCTGCATGTGCTCCATAATGCTGCATAAACGCAGCTAGCTTATCCTCATGTGCGCTATCACTTTGCGGATAAGCCTGCCAAATCAAGGGGCGTGCTGCCCACTGAGCGCGAACCCACGAATCTTCCCCTCGAACAAAATTGAGATCACAATGCCACAGCACTTGATCGTAAACCGCTTGGGACATAAAAGGTAACACTTGAACCGTGAGATTACCCAACGAATAACACTGCAATGGTACTAAAGTCCCTTGTCCCAGAAGCTGTTCAATTTGGGGCACGATTCTACACGCTGGCACTAGACAAAGCACTGATTGTTTTGCGCTAGATAAACTTTTTAATAAAGAAGCAATCGGGGCTGAGGGATACGCAAATAAAGAGAGTACTACATCGTAATCATCCGATCGTACTTCAGGAAATACCGTGCTCAAAGCGGCTGAAGTACTCTGTTGCCATTCATCACGCTTATTTAGCAAGTCTTGCTCACGTAATACTCCCCCTGTTTTTGAGGTAAAACCTGGGAAGAAAAATACTTTATCTAAGCCCAATTGAGGATGACGCGAATTAAGATTATGACACCCTTCAACCCAATCTTCAGCAGTTAAATACTCTAGATTGATCCACAAAGGAGACGGCTGCATGGCAGCCATACCTGCTAAGTATGGCTCTGGTAAATTACAGGCAAATGACTCAACCACCACCTCCGCCCCCGTATAAAGTACTGACTCATCCCAATGGGTGATGAGTACTTTATCTAATACCGTATTCGGGATAATAGTTTGAGCGACGAGCGCTTCCAGCGTGGGTAGATGATCAATGATCAATCTAACCTTTTGCTGATGTTCTAGAGCCAGTTGACGAGCGAGACGCCAGCACACGCCAGCGTCGCCGTAATTATCAATGACTGTACAAAAAATATCCCACTGCATGCTTTAACGACCACATCCTGCCCACCAGCAAGAATTGTCACGCATAAAGTTTAGCAATGCACGATATTTTGGCGCTTGTGAAGCGGGTTGAGCACTAGACTCTTTTGCCCCCCAACTACCAAACTTACGATAAGAGCGGGGTGCCGAATAATGTGCAAATAATTGCCCCCCCGCCTTTTTCCAACCTTGTAAAAACTGAATATATAAGTTGTACATACGAGGATCACGATTAGCAGCATACAAGATCGGATTGGGGTGTTGATCATCCGAAGTACTTTTGAAATCTACTAATCCTTGTCCACCCTCATAAGCCACTAAACCTATACCAAACTTTTGGGTCGTTTTGACTTGATCCGCAATATAGCCCAGTACTTTCGGTAAGGAATAACGATATTGTGAATCCGTCATGAGTTTATAAGCGTCTTCAACATTGCGAATACCACGAATTTCCTCAAAGCCACCAAAGAAATAAGGCGCAATGGCAAATACATCAGCAGATTTATAAGCGTCTTTATGCCCTAAAATAATCTCAGTCACACTAGGATTCACCGTCCAACCCGACAGTACTCGCACTAAGCGTGAGCGTCCGCCAAACTCTTGCTCCCAAATTTTAAACATTTGTACTGAGCGTTCTGAGTAAAAACGATAGCCTGCACGATGGGCATTCGTATCCAGTTTCTGTTTTAAACCTTCCGCGCGTACATAGTTACCTTGGACAAAAATGGTATTCCAAGTTTCATTACTATATTCAACATAGGCTTTTAAATTAGGGCGCAGATTACGTTTTACATAGCGGGCAAATTCGCGCACATAGTTATCATCAACACCATGAGGCATAGTAAACCACGGATTCGCATTGGCTCGATTAGCTAAATCCACCATGATTTCAACGGGTACGCCTCGTTTACCCTGTTTACCACCCCAAGTGGCTTGGTCTAGCTGCGGACGATCTGCCCACGTGCGTTGCTCATTATTAGTCACCCCCATCATATTCATATAACGAATGGCGCTAAAATCTTTCATGAAATTGAGAAAATCGGGGTTATAAATAATCTCATCCGCATGCTCAGCAAAAGCTAAATACTGCCCCCCACCGCATTGGCGATCACTGTCAACACGCTGATAAGGATTATTGCGGCAAATACCCCCTGGCATGAGTACTTTGAGGTTACGAATATAATTTGCAGGATTAGTCGACATAATACGAATACTAACGTTATACATAGCGTCAGCACCCGCCTCTAAGTGAATGATATCCATCCCCGGCGTGCTTTCGATAACTTTGACGTCACCGTTATATTGTAATTTACCTTCGCCATCATAGAGCACCGTGTAATCACCACTGACTAAGGCTTGAGCCGGCATATGACTCAAAATGCGTGTCCCTGCATGTGCGCCCGCGCCCATCTGCATAGGCCAGCCATTATTATCATATTGAACCTGCCCCGTGGTCGTCCAAGGACGAGCATCTTCAAAAGGCATAGCGGATTTGAATAAGTCTATAAAGGGTACACTCGTATCATCATCGCTAATTTCATTAGTATTAGTGCCTAAAGAAGCGCGAGGATTGGCATAAGAGCTCAGTGGTAGTAGACAAGCAGCGGCGACGAGCCAAGGCCGTAATTTTTTTAGAGTAGAGGCTTTCAACATGACTTCCCGTTGTCGGTTAATTTTATCAATTACAATATGGCAGTCAGGCGTACAGCGCGTTTGAATGGTGTTGCCTTGTGCATATTAATACCTTAGTTTAGTTGCAACCAAACTGCATTGCGTTCAGTGTTCTAGTGAACTGTTTTTTATCATATTGCACATATTTTAGGCTATTCATAAATGTAATCTCTGGGGGGTAGTATTACTTTTACAAACGTATCAATAGACCGATCTTTACGGGGTTGTTAAATTTTTTCTTTAGTCCAAATCCCTAGCGATACGAAATCCATACACATAACTACGCTCTAAAGTACTCCCGCTACTTCGATACGCACTACGAATATTAGGCGGTAAATTATCCCAGCCACCGCCGCGTCTAACGTGCAATTGCTCATTAGTACAAGTACTGGCTTTGGGTGAGGTGGAGTAGTTATTTGTCCAGCAAGTACTCGTCCACTCCCATACATTTCCCGCCATATCATGTAAACCAAACCCATTACTAATGAAGCTTCCTACAGGTGCTGTGTACTCCCACTGGTCTTTGCCCGCTTTACCTAACGCATTAGCAACATCGGGATTGGCTGGATTCCCCCAAAAATAGGCGGTGACTTTATTAGCGCGTGCTGCATATTCCCATTCGGCTTCCGTAGGTAAACGATACTGACCTTGGTTTTGTTGATTGAGCCACGCAATATAGGCTTGTGCATCTGTCCAACTCAGGCAAACAACAGGATGATTATCGGTCTGTGCAAAGCCTGCATTGCGCCAATTTTTAGTTTTATCAATCCGCCATTGTCCAACCTGAGCAGGATCAGCCACGGTACAGCCTTGCTGAAATTGCTCTGCCAGCGTTTCATAATGGGTTTGCGCTACAAAATGTTTAAACTGCCCTACGGTTACTTCGTATTTGCCCATAGCAAAACTAGGCACATTCACCTCATGCGCCGGAAACTCATTTTCTCGACACCCCCCAGCTGCATCATCCCATCCCGCACTACAGCCCATCATAAATTTTCCTGCCGGAATCACGACTAACTCTGGCGTATTAGGCAGTACTTTTAAGGTTGGTACATTTGCAGCGGGAATCGTTGAGCTGGGAGTTAAATGGGCTACATACCAGCCGGCAATGATTGAAGTACTTAAGGTTAATGCAATCAATAGCCAAAGCTTTTTACTACTGCGCTCGCGTTGGCGCTTCATCGTATGGACACGATGATAAAACTCAGTGGCTTGCTGCTCGGTAAAGAGTGGCTCTCCCTCTTGGGCTTTATGCCACAACAGGATTTGGCGGGTGGTATCCGCTTCGCGGTCAGGCTCATGGTGAGTCACAGGTAAACGTTTACCTGCAACAATATCATCCCATGCATTAGGCGGGTTTGGCTCTTGATTAGACATAATAACCTCCTAACACAGTACTTCGCGTAATTGGCGTACCCGATCACGCAATAATGACAACCGTTTTGCCACCGCCCCCACCGTGCGCCCAATAGCGCTCGCTATTTCATCATTCGTCTCACCTAAAGCATAGCGGGTATACATGGCTATATCTTCAGCCCCTGTTGGCTGTTGCTCAATCTGTTTAAACACTTGCTCTAAACAGTCGGCTTCAATAAATAAATTATCATCACCACTCACAGCCAATTGATAGTACTCGGTTATTTCGACTAATTCGCCATGGTTATTATAGGTATCAGGCATTTCGACAAAGGTTTGGGTGCGAGTACTTTGGCGGCGTAGTACATCGATATATTCATTTCTTACAATCGTAAAAATCCAGCCTAAACAATTGGTTTGCACTTGCTCAGATTTACTGAGCAGTTTAATCGCCACTTCTTGCAGGACTTCTTGCTGATCTTCCGCGCTCAACGGTTGAAATTTATAAGCACAGTAGCGGATATAACGTTGTAAGGTTGACAGCAGTTTTACCCCTTTATCACCGCGCTGATAAATAAAATGCTCCAGCATTGACTGGCAATCAGACTCTTTTGGTTTGGGTGCAGAAATAGGAACATCAGTCGCCATTACACTAACCGCAACTGTATCAATAGGTCATGCTTATCTAACGTAGTCAACATAAGATCGGAGTAAGTACTCATCTTTAAAGGGTTTAATCATCCATCATTATAGTCAAACCCATTAAAGTGTGTTGAGCTGTTGTTTGAGTCGCTCCATACGCTTACGATTTACTCCCATATCACTATAGCCTTGTCGTGATGCCGAGCGCATTTGTACTAAACCTGATACTTCATCAAAGCGTAACTCTACATCATCAACAAAACCAAACAGGTCGGAGGTAAAAGTCGCTGCTAGATAATCACTGTCTTGTTTTATCACCACCCCACCCATCGCTTCAATCGCTTGCTTTAGGTGTGGCATCACTAAAGTACTAGCCCCGTGTAGAACAATCGGTTCGATAAAATGCCCGTTATCCGCCCAGTACTCACTACAAACGCAATTGGGCGTACTAGGGCATTGCGTCAGCCGATGATCGACTAGTCCAGCCGCTTGCCCCTGTTTAGATAAATGAGCCTTATAAATCAGCATAGCTAGCAAACCTAATAAGGTTAGTACTATGAGAATAAGCAAACCTTTCCAAAGCATAATCGTAATCCTTAATGGCAGTACTTGAGTATAAAGTACTAGTGCAGCATTTAATGTTAAACTTGCCCTTTTAATCAATCACTACTTGTTATGCTCAAAGCCCTATTTCTCGATCACGACGGTACTTTAGTCAACTCTGAAAACCTTCACGGTCAACTCTGGTGTGAGGTTTTAAAAGCGCATCACGCCGACTTAACGCTAAGTGAGTACCATCATGAGTATGCAGGGTTTTCGACTTTGCAAAATGCTCAGGATTTTATTGAGCGCTTTCAATTACCCATGGGTCAACAACGTTTAGCACAACAAAAAATTGATACAACTCAACAATGGCTCCAACGAAATGCGTTTCCTTTAATAGAAGGTACACGGGAGTTAATGACTTGGGCACACCATCAGGGCTTGCCGCAAGCGATTGTGACAGGAGGACAGCGGTGGAGTGTGGAGCGTACGTTACAACATTACGATTTAGGGCGTTTTATTGAGAGTATTACTAGCCAAGAAGATGCACCCCATAATAAACCTTATCCCGATTTATATTTATTAGCTTTAAAACGGATGAAGGTATCCGCCACTGAAGTACTGGCTATTGAGGACACCTCAAGGGGAATGCAGGCTGCTTTAAATGCGGGGATTCGTTGTATAGTGGTGCGAAATGAACATTCACAAACGCATGATTTTACTGGAGCACTAGCAGTACTCGACTCCCTCCCTGAAGCGCTTGCATGGCTACAAGCGCATTACTCAGACCTTTAATTAAACGCTTAAGTTTTTACTTAAGAGGCAGCTACTCTCTTAGGTTGGGGTTTTGAGCGTACTTTAGTCACTACATTCGGTGTACTTTTTACGCCCTCTCCTCTGGGACGACTGGGTTTGGGGGCTGAAGTACTCAGTTTAGTATTAGGCGTTTGCGCCGCGCTGGGTTTATTAGCCGGTTTTCCAGTGGGTTTAGGCTTATTGGCTTTCGAGGCTGGAGTACTGTTACTGGGTTTAGCTGCTTTTGGCTTATTTGCCTTAGCGGGCTTGGACGGTTGAGACTCTGGTCTTACAATAGGCGCTAAAGTACTGGTCGTAATAGCTGGCACAGCCTCACGCACTAAGGTTTGGCGAATCAATTTTTCAATGGCTTTGAGTGAGTCTAGCTCTTCTCTATCGACCAATGAAATCGCTTTGCCCTCCATCCCCGCGCGTCCGGTGCGCCCGATACGGTGAACATAATCTTCTGCCACATTAGGCATTTCAAAATTGACTACTTGCGGTAACTGCTCAATATCCAAGCCACGTGCTGCTATATCCGTCGCTACCAAGGCACGAATATTACCTTGTTTAAAATCTGCTAAGGCTTTCGTGCGCGCATTTTGGCTTTTATTACCATGAATCGCGGCACTACTAATCCCATCTTTTAATAACTTTTCCGCCAAACGATTGGCGCCATGTTTGGTGCGGGTAAAAATTAAGACTTGTTGCCAATCATTAGCCCGAATTAAATGACTCATCAAGGCGGTTTTTTTGGCTTTTTCCACTTCAAAAACCGACTGAGTAATGGTGGCTGCAGTGGTATTGCGTTTAGCCACTTCAATGAGTTCGGGTTTATAGAGTAAACCTTTGGCTAAGGCTTGAATCTCATCGGAAAATGTGGCGGAAAATAATAAGGTTTGGCGTTTTTGCGGCAGTAATTTAATAATTTTGCGAATATCGTGAATAAAACCCATATCCAGCATACGGTCGGCTTCATCTAATACTAAGTACTCAACATGATTAAAGTGTACGGCTTTTTGCTCATGTAAATCGAGTAAACGCCCTGGAGTAGCGACCAGAATATCAACGCCTTTTCGTAACACATTAATTTGCGGCTGAATGCCTACCCCACCAAACACTACGGCGTGTTTTAGTGGCAAATGCTGGCTGTAATCTTGCACATTTTCCATGACTTGTGCTGCTAGCTCACGAGTCGGAGTTAAAATCAGGGCGCGCACGCCTTTAGCGCCTGCTTCACGCGGATTGAGCATCAAACGATGCAACAAGGGCAAGGTAAAGCCTGCGGTTTTACCTGTGCCTGTTTGTGCCGCCGCCATGACATCACGCCCTTGGAGAATCACCGGAATGGCTTGTTGTTGAATAGGTGTTGGAGTGGTGTAGTTTTGGGCTTCGAGGGCAGTGAGAAGGGCTTTGGATAAGCCAAGTGCAGCAAAGGTCATGTATTATAGACAGTTAAAAAGCGCGGAGTGTGCATGAGTTTTGAGGTAAGTGCAAGAGGTCTTAAATACTTAATTATTTTGTTAGAGCACTTGAAGGAGCTATCTAAAAATAGCTCCTAACTTTTTAATTATTTTATGACTAACGATTTTTAGGTTTCCCCTGTGTTCTTGGCGGCAACCCTGTATGCTGAGTCAACATCGTACCCTTCTGTGGCTGTTTACTCTTAACATCCTGTCCTTGTGCTGAGGTGCTTGATGAAGTCGTCACCTTTTGCCCTACTTTGTTAGGATTAGATTTAGTGCTGGCTGCGGGTGTTGGAGTACTTTTACTTTTAGACGCACTCGTATAATTACTCTTACCCTGCTCTTTTGCCTCCACACGCTTTTGATGCGCTCGATCACTATTTTTACGGCGATGCGATACATACTCTAATGCTTCCTCACCCTTTTTATAGTGGGGAATCAATTGATTTTCGCCCTCACCGATGAGCTCTTGGCGTCCCATATCAGCGATGGCTTTACGCAACAACGGCCAATTTTTAGGGTCGTGCCAGCGTAAAAACGCTTTGTGGAGTTTGCGCTGTTCGGGGGATTTGGCGGTATGGACTTTTTCGCTTTTGTAAGTCACTTGATGCAGCGGATTTTTCTCGCTGTAATACATCGTCGTCGCCGATGCCATCGGTGAGGGGTAAAACGCTTGGACTTGATCGGCTCTAAAGCCATTTTTCTTGAGCCACAACGCTAGATTGAGCATATCTTCATCGGTGGTACCGGGGTGAGCAGCAATAAAGTACGGGATTAAGTACTGCTCTTTACCCGCCTCTTTTGAGTACTTTTCAAACAAACGTTTAAAATCATCATACGCCCCAATGCCCGGTTTCATCATTTTAGAAAGCGGGGCTTCTTCGGTATGCTCAGGGGCAATTTTGAGATAGCCACCGACATGATGTGTGACTAATTCTTTAATATATTCAGGGTCTTTTACTGCCAAGTCATAGCGTAACCCTGAGCCAATCAGGACTTTCTTAATGCCGGGTAAGGTACGAGCTTCACGATACAAAGCCTTTAGCTCGGCGTGATCCGTATTGAGGTTTTGGCAAATCCCCGGATACACACAACTAGGTTTACGGCATGAGGCTTCGATTTTGGGGTCTTTGCAGGCGAGGCGATACATATTCGCCGTAGGCCCCCCTAAATCAGAAATCACCCCCGTAAAGCCCGGTACTTTATCGCGGATTTCCTCGACTTCACGAATAATAGATTCTCGCGAACGGTTTTGAATAATACGCCCTTCGTGCTCGGTAATAGAGCAAAACGTACATCCCCCAAAACAGCCCCGCATAATATTGACCGAAAAACGAATCATCTCATAAGCGGGAATACGCTCACCGTTATAAGCGGGATGGGGTTGACGTGCATAAGGCAAACCAAACACCGAATCCATTTCCGGTGTGGTTAAGGGAATGGGAGGTGGATTAATCCATACGTCTTGATTACCATGCTTTTGCACTAACGCTCGGGCATTGCCCGGATTGGTTTCGAGGTGAAGTACTCGATTCGCATGGGCGTAGAGGATTTTGTCTTTGCTAACTTTTTCAAAGGAGGGTAAACGAATCACCGTTTTCGCCCGATCTAAGCGAGCGCGAGGATGAAACGTGAGTTTGTGTTCATCGGGACGTTTGGAGCGCGGGTCTTGGTACTCAAACCATTGCACATTACGCTTTTCGACCTCACATTCATCCATATCCGTGGTATTGAGGTAGGGATTAATAATACGATCAATTTTGCCGGGTTGATCCACACGAGTGGAATCAATTTCCATCCACCCCTCAGGCGAACCACGACGAATAAAGGCTGTACCACGCACATCGGTAATCTCAGCTATCTTTTCACCGCCAGCAATACGGTGAGCTACCTCCACTACAGCTCGTTCAGCATTGCCATACAGTAATAAATCTGCGGCGGCATCCATTAAAATCGAGCGTCGTACTTGCTCTTGCCAGTAGTCAAAGTGAGCAATGCGACGCAATGAAGCTTCAATCCCACCCAGTACTATCGGCACATCAGGATAAGCTTCTTTACAACGCTGCGAATACACAATCGAGGCACGATCAGGGCGCTTACCGCCAATATTGCCGGGGGTATAAGCATCATCCGAGCGTATTTTACGATCAGCCGTATAGCGGTTGATCATGGAGTCCATATTCCCCGCCGCAACGCCAAAAAACAGGTTAGGCTTGCCTAATGCCATGAAGGCATTTTTTGATTGCCAATCAGGCTGGGCAATAATCCCCACCCGAAAGCCTTGTGCTTCGAGTACTCGCCCAATCACTGCCATACCAAAGGACGGATGATCCACATACGCATCTCCAGTTACCACAATAATGTCGCACGAATCCCAGCCGAGCTTGTCCATTTCTTTGCGTGACATCGGTAAATACGGGGCCGTGCCATAGCACTCCGCCCAGTATTTTGGAAATTCAAACAAGGGTTTAGCAATAGGTAGTTGAATAGAGTTATGGCTTAAGGCGGACATGGTGTGAGTACAAAGCTAAAAAGGTGGCGCATTGTAGCAGATTTTTGCCAAAGGGGTTTAAGACGTAGTTTCTGATGGTGAATCCAATTTTCACGCCCAGTAAAACGGCACTTTAGGTACTTTCCCTATAAGTGCCTGCTCTAAAACTATCAAGCCAACACAAATTCACTCACATCAACTCGCACTGTTGAGCGCTTAGGTAAAGTGGAGGCGACTGCATTGACAAACTGCAATGCCCATTGAGTTTTATCTCTAAAACGATCTTCACCGCCGTATTTCGCCACGTTTAAAATCATATCAACCAGCAGAATCTTACCTACTGGATTACTAGGTACACACTCCAACTCCTCAAACTCTTCTGCTAACCAGACTTGTGCCTGATCCTTGCTAAGCTTTTGAATGTCTTGATCATGTACAATAAAACTGTACTCACGATCCGATCCAAAACTGACTACAATAGTACTACTCATCGTCACACTCTCCTCAAATTCTCAATCAGTTTCAAAGTTTAATCTAAATCACCTCAATTGAGGAGCATTAACCTCAGGAATGACTTTAAGTAATGCCATATAGTCGTCTATCACTTCAATTTTTAAAGGTTTTATAACTAAAAATCCAAACTTTAATCTCTTGATAAAGCTTAATTATTTTAAAAGTCATATCATAATACTACTCGGCTTACTCAAACTGAGTACTCATAGCTAATCAATACACTTAAGCGAGGCAGGCATCATGGGGTTTACAATCACTACTCCACTCAAGCCACATTACATACTAGGGCTAATCGCAATCTTATCTGGCAACCCTAGTCAGGCACTCACTATTCAATCCACTCCCGCTCCTGTACAAGCGGAACCCTTAGTAGCTCAAATGCCTGTATGGCGAATCATGGCTACGCCCACTGACCCTATTCGTGAAATTGCAACCGTAACTACAGGCTGGGCTATTGATGCCAGCAATCGTCAAGTAGTACGTGCATTTTTCAATAGTGTTTACTTATCATCAGTGGGTACACCTATCGGCTGGACAGGTACCCACACCACCTGCACGGCGGGTGATACCAGTGCAGTATTTAAGCAAGCCGTACTATCACGCATTAATTTTTATCGTGCGATGGTAGGTGTACCAGCAACGGTTGTGCTAGATGCACTGAATAATGCCAAAGCGCAAAAAGCGGCTTTGATGATGAGTACTAATAATACGTTGAGTCATACGCCGCCTAGTACTTGGAGTTGCTATAGTACCGACGGTGCACAAGCCGCAGGTAACTCTAATATTTCACTAGGGCATAATGGCTGGAACGCTGTTGATGGACAAATGCGTGATAATGGTACTAATAACACAGCAGTAGGGCATCGTCGTTGGTTAACGCTCCCTCAAGCCCAAACAATGGGCACGGGTGATGTTGCTGCTGTAGGTACTTTCCGTGAGGCTAATGCCATCTGGGTTCCTTTGTCGGCAGGCTCTAATCCGCGTCCTGTCACCCGCGATACCTTTGTAGCATGGCCTACTCGTGGATTTAATCCTTATACGATTGTGCCAAAGCGTTGGTCTTTTGCCTATCCTAAAGCCGACTTTAGTAAGGCAGTGGTGACTATGTCTACTGGCGGGCAAAATGTCCCTGTAACCATTGATAGTCGAGTCACAGGCTATGGTGAAAATACACTGGTTTGGCGTCCCTATCACTACACTGCCGATAGTAACTGGGTAAAACCTACAACGGATACCACTTATCAGGTTACTGTTAGCCAAGTACTTATCGGTGGTGTAGCCAAGACTTTTAGTTATCCCGTCACTATTTTTGATCCAGAGATGAGTCTCAACGAACCTTTGCCTACTATTAATGGTAGTACTTCTCCTACAGCGGGAATAGCTAATACCTATGGATTTAACGCCATTAGTTTGACTAACCGCTACGATGCTTATATTGCTGAAACGGCTACCTCAACTGATAACTTTACGGCAGAAACTACTAGTCCAATTGTGACTGGGGGGAACAGTAGTACGTACGCTCTACGTTACTCGGGTACAGGCACGAATGGCACTACGGTTTATCGTCTTTCTCCAGCCTCTTCCTCTGAAACATTTACCCTACCTGGCACTTATTTGCCTTCAGCGACGAGTACTTTAGTATTTGACTCTAAATTAGGTTATGCCACTACTAAACAAACAGCAGCCGTACAGGTTAGTACTAATAATGGTGTGAGTTGGGTCGATGTTTACGCAAAAGTGGGAACCGGAACATTGGCGGAAAATGTATTTTCTACTAAAAACATTTCGCTAAGTAGCTATGCTAATAAGCTCATTCAAGTACGGGTACAATATCGGCACAGTGGCTCTTACTATGTCGGAACTGATTCCTATGTAAGTTTCTTGGTAGATAATCTAAAACTTACTAATGCTAAAAAAGTAGTAAATCCTACTACTAAAACTAATCTGACTAGTACGTTTACCTTCACACCTATCTTAGGTAAAACTTATATTATGGCTGCTCGTGCTGTGCCATGGCTGGGCTATCCTGGGTTAGATTGGGGTGCACTATTATATGTTAATCCAGTATTAGGTCAGCCTACCAATATCGCACCAACTATCACTACTACTACGCGTACTCCCACTTACAGTTGGAAAGCCGTAGTAGGTGCTACTCAGTACACTCTTTATGTCAGTGATGTCACTCAACAAGGCAAGATTCAATTAACTTATACACCAACTCAAGCAAATTGTGCCTCTACAACTCTTTGCTCTGTAACACCTACTATTGCTGTCAGTGGAGCTGTCAGTTGGAAAGCTCAAGCCAAAGCAGGCACAGTTACAGGCGCATGGAGTACCACCACTACTTTCACTGCACCACCCGATAAAACCACCGTTATTAGTCCTGCGGGACTCTCTCTCACTAAAACACCTAGTTACAGCTGGAAAGCTGTTCCAGGTGCCACTCAATACTACCTGTGGGTAGATAACGGTGGAATATTAGGAAAAATTAAAACTTGGTATACTAGTGCTCAAGCTAATTGTAGTACTGGAACTACCTGTGCTATTACTCCGACTACCACTGTCAGTGGCGCTGTTAGCTGGAAAGTACAAACTAAAAACACTGCCGGATTAGGCGCTTGGTCGAGTAGTGTTAATTTTAATGCGCCTTAGACTTAGCTAACTGTTAGAAGGCTGAGAAGTAAAACTCTTATTTCTCAGCTATTAAATAAACCGACGACTAGCTCACGATACTAAGCTGTGTGACTGTTCCACGAGCTTGTCTATCTATGGTCAGTAATAGGCTAACGAGTCGATTGGATAATGTATGAACTTGCGTCATCGCTTGATAGGCTTGTTGATCTTGACCTAGTTCATGAAAGGTTAACGCTTGATTACTCACTTCATGAAACTCTGCATGACGTGCTAATAACTCCGGCACTATACTAGTTGCATCAGGCACAAAGCTCTGAATTTCCTCCGTTCCGCCATGATCCAACCATTGCCCTAACTTGCAACAGTGACAATCACATCCGTGAAAATCAGCCCGCCCTTTTAGAGTTTTAGTTACTTTATCTAAATATTGCACATGGTCATTAAGGCGTTGTACAAAAAAAGCCTTTTTCGCAATAGCTTCCATACTATTTCATTCCATTGATTAAAGTACTGTTGTTGAAAGAGTTATTAGTGATAATTTACTTGGATACTCAGTCAACTCTACTTAAAGTATAGTGCTAGCTGTCTCTAATCCCCATGAAATTGCGAAATTTAGCATTGATTCACTCAAACTCAACACTAAATTAGATATAGATTAGAAGATATCGAGATAAAATGATTAATTATTATCCTATCAGGATAATAATTAATCATTTTACTAGGTTATTGTAATGACCAAGGTAGAAAAACCAACTCTGACTTACTCACCAGTGAAGTGTGGGATAATGATTAGACAGATAGCCTAATTAGTGTGGATTTAATGCCAAAACTCATGTGTCATGCTAGTTTCAAACAATGCTAACAAGCGCTCTGCATCAACTTCCATACAAGCTTTTTGTTTGGGGCGATGATTCCAATTTTTGAGCGCATAAGATGATAATCCATGACGATCAATAATCGTTTGTCCAATCGCTACCCCTTCTGTTGCCACACAAATACTCCCCTCAATCGTTTTGAATAGAGTGGGGTCAATAACATAAGCAACAGCTGACACATCATGCCCGTAACATCCCTGAATCCCGCGAATACTGCCATAAAAACGCATATAAAATTGTGCCGCATCCAACATAAACTGCCCAATGCGGGGATTATTATCCCGAATCCGTTCAAATAGCTCACGTGACAATACTACTTGATGAGTCACATCTAAGCCCACCATGACCACAGACCAAGCAGCCGCCATCACTCGCTCAGCCGCATGAGGATCACAAAAGATATTGGCTTCTGCCACGGGTGATACATTGCCATCTCGATCAATTACCCCTCCCATGATCACCACTTGTTTTACTAATGTGGCAATCGTGGGATTGAGTTGTAAAGCTGCCGCTAAATTATCCAGAGGACCGATGGCAACGATATTAATCTCATGAGGATGCTTAAGTACTTGCTCAACTATAAACTCTGCCGCAGAAGCATTAATAGGTTTTGTCGTAGGCGGTGGGAGATGTAGATTACCTAGTCCATCCACACCGTGCACAAAATCAGGATAGGGAGGCGTGTCTTGTACCCAAGGGGTTGCCCCCCCTTGCGCTACGGGAATATGGCTGGCATTAGCCATTTCAAGCAGTTTCAAGGCATTTTGCGTCGCTTGAGTGACCGCGACATTACCAAATGTCGTTGTCACGCCTACCAGCTCAATCGTGGGATGCGCTAAAGCCGTAAATAAAGCCATGGCATCATCAATACCCGGATCAGTGTCTAATATGATTTTATGGGTCATGCTAAAACCTCTTGTAATGTTGGAATGCTTTGAGCTGCTCCGACTCTTTGCACACAGATGGCCGCAGCTTTACAGCCCAACTCCAATGCGTAATGAATATCTCGCCCTTGGCTTAATGCAGCTAGCGCAAATCCTATAAAAGTATCTCCAGCGCCTGTCGTATCTACTGCTTTAACAGGAATCGCAGGTACTTCAATCACTTGCTTTTGATCAACCCATACTGCCCCTTTCGCACCTAAGGTAATAATTATAGCGAGGTGAGGATAGTGATGAGTAAGTACTTGGACAATGTGTGCCAAATCAAAGGTAGTTAAGTCTAGTAATTGTAGTACTTCTACTTCATTAACAATTAATAGGCTCAATGATGTTAATGATAAATTTTTAACGGTGCCTGTCATAGGTGCTGGATTAAATGCAACCTTTAAACCTTTTTGTGCCGCTAGATGGATCATCTCGGCGGTACAGCTGCATTCATTTTGCAAAAGTAACCAGTCACCTTGTTGAGCATCGTTGAGTAAAATGGGTAATTCTGTAGCCGTAAATGAGTGATTCGCACCTGCATATAAAATAATACTATTTTCCGCTTTATCATCCACTTGAATAATGGCATGACCACTAGGTAAGCCACTAGTATTGACGAGCTCACAGTTTACTCCGGCCTCTTTTAGTGGCTTTAATACCCAGTCGTCATTTTGACCATATCGCCCAATATGCCTAACTTCTGCCCCTGCTCTTGCAAGAGCAATGGATTGATTAGCACCTTTACCCCCTAATAAAGCTTGATAAGACTGGCTGGCTAAGGTTTCGCCTGATTTGACTAAATGAGGTACACGATAAACATGGTCAATGTTAATTGAACCATAGTTATAAATAGTCATATCCAACTCCTAGATTGAAAGTAAGAACCATGCTGTTTTTTAAGGTAAGTGTCTATTCATATTTAACATAAAAAAATTTATAAGAAATAAAAGTCTTTAGAAATCCTATCTGTTAGATAGGACTTAAGTACTCAAAACGATATTAGTTGGCTG
>JBDKGX010000054.1:0-16351 GCA_039797965.1 Pseudomonadota bacterium | reverse complement strand
ATGAGTGCAATGAAAATGCCCAATACATTATAAAGATCATGAAAGTACGCATTAATAATCAACTCAATCAACGTCACATTCGCCGCAATAATCAGCACAAACACAGGGATGCGAATTTCAGGGCGAATGAAACCCCGTACGATAGCAATAGCCACATTAGAAGCGACCAATGCCACTAAGGTCGCAATGCCCAACCCAAAGCCATTAATAAAATTGGTGGTGACTGCCATTAATGGACACAAACCCAATAATTGCACTAAGCCCGGATTGTTATTCCACAAGCCATCAATAATGATTTTGCGGTAGAGCGCGGTATTTTCAGTACTCATGATTAGCGTTTCCCTTCTTGCAGCGTAGGGCGTTGGAATAGTTCAGTAAAATGGGTATTAGACCATTCGAGTACGCGCCGCACACTGCCCACTACAGCACGGGGGGTGATGGTAGCCCCTGTAAACTGATCAAATTCACCCCCGTCTTTGCGTACTTTCCAACGCTCTAAAGCGGGATTGTTCAATGATTTTTGATTAAACCCTAATATCCAATTACTGCGCTCGACCTCGATTTTATCGCCTAAGCCGGGAGTTTCTTTGTGTTTGAGTACTCGTACCCCTGTGATTGCTTGATGAGCATCCACGCCGATGGCTAATTGAATGCGTCCGCTATAGCCATCAGGCGCGGACACAACAAATAATGCACCCACTGGGTTTTGATCTTGGCGAGCACGATAAACAGTGACGGCATCCGCGCTGCCTAACTCATTAGCAGGAACGAGTACTTTATCTTTGAGTAGGTCATTATTGTAAATTTTAGGGTCAATAATGCTGCTAAAGCGTTGTAACAGTGTATGTTGTTCGTTTTCGATAATACGAGCTTTCGTCCAGTAGTTCGCTAATGCCAAGGTCATCACGCCCACCAAGGCAAATCCGGCTAAAAATACTGTGGATTGACCGATTTCGCTTTTTTGCAACCATGCAGGTAATTGAATATTCATAGTGTCCGCTTCCTGCCATACACTCGCGGCTGGGTGTAGGTATCAATTAAGGGTACTGCCATATTCATAATAAGTACTGCGAAAGCAACAGCATCAGGATAACCCCCCCACGTCCGAATCACATAGACCAATGCACCAATACTAAACCCAAAGACTAGTTTACCAACAGGGGTAGTACTAGCGGTCACAGGGTCGGTGGCAATAAAAAATGCACCGAGCATAGTAGCACCACTGAGTAAATGAAAGAGTGGGCTAGGATATTGGTTTGTATTGAGTAACCAGAAAGTACTCGCTAATACCATCAGACCAGCCAGCATTGCCACGGGAATATGCCAAGTGATCACCCGCTTATACAGCATCCAACCGCCACCGATTAGATAGGCAAGATTGATCCATTCCCAACCCTGACTTCCTAATAACCCAACGCTTTCGCCTTGCATTACTTGTGGAGTACTTTGGTGCAGACTCAAACCAATTTTGACACTATCCAGTGCAGTCGCATGGGTGTAAGCATCCCAATTAGCTACTCCAGAGCCCAGTACTTTGGCTAATGTTGTACCTAAATCAACGCTGCCAAAGCCACCCACCGCATTAGGCCAAATCGTCATCTCTAGAGGAAATGAAACCAGCAGTGCAGCATAAGCAATCATGGCGGGATTGAAGGGGTTATAACCCAAGCCACCATACAAATGTTTAGCAATTACAATGGCAAAAATCATCCCCACTGCCATGAGCCACCATGGTGCAAACGGGGGTAATGCCAGTGCTAATAAACATGCGGTGAGTATGGCACTGTAATCGGTGAGAAAGGGCAAAAGAGGGCGCTTACGCAGTTGCAACATTAACGCTTCAAGGACTACCGCAAAAAACGTTGTAATCACTAAATTAGTTAATACGCCCCAACCAAAAAACCATAGCATTACCACGATAGCGGGAATTAATGCCAAGAGTACTTGTTGCATGACTTGGGCAACACTGTAATGGGGATTCATGCTTTGCCCTCCGTAGAGGCTGAATTTGCATCTGAAGTACTCGTCTCGGTTTGTGCTTGTTGAGCTTTTTTCGCTTTAGCTCGCTCTAGTGCCGCTTGAATCGCGGCTTTTTTCGCGTCTTGTTCGGGAGTACTTTCACCGCTGGCTTCTTTGTCTTTCAGAGCGGTTTTATGTTTGGCGAGTTTTTCCGCTTTTTCGCGTTGGGCGCGATCTAAACGCTCTTGTCTAAACTCGTGGCGCTCTCTGGCGATTTCTGCCTTCTGACGCATGTCTCGTTGATTGTTAATTTCGTCTTTGGCAAAGCGGTAATAGTCGACCAGTGGAATATGGCTGGGACAGACATAACTGCAACAGCCGCATTCAATGCAGTCAAAGACGTGGTATTTTTCGACCTGATCAAATTCTTTAGCGCGAGCATGCCAATACATTTGTTGCGGTAATAAACTCACCGGACACACCTCAGCACAACGTCCGCAACGAATACAGGGCATGACCCTTTCAGGTGTGGGCTGGGGGCGGATGAGGATACAGTTGGTAGCCTTAACGACAGGAATAGCCGTAGAAGCTAAAGGCAAGGGCATCATGGAGCCGCCCATGGTGAGTAGTGGATTCGGTATCGTTGCACCCTGAGCCGCGTCAATTAAGCGTTGCATTGGTAGACCAAACGGTACTTCAAAGTTTCCGGCTTGTTTAATAGCTTCACCTGATACCGTGACATAGCGATTGATCAAGGGTTCGCCTAAATTGACAGCTCGATAGACCGCTCGTGCCGTACCCACATTGACACACATAGCACCAGCATCACTACTGCGCCCACTGCTGGGGACTTCCTTGCCTGTCAAAATATAGGTAATTTGTTTTTTACCCCCCGACGGGTAAATCGTGGGAATAGTGACGATTTCAATACGCGGATCATTCGTTGCTGTGAGTGTTTGTTGCATGACCGTTATGGCTTCAGGCTTATTGTCCTCAATGCCGATTAGGCAACTATTCGACTGCACCATATGCAGAATAATTTGTGCGCCTGCAATGATTTCCTCAGCCTGTTCACGCATTAAACGATCATCGCAGGTGATATAAGGTTCACATTCTGCGCCATTTAAAATCAAGGTGGGGACAGGTTGGCGCACATTAAGTTTGACATCGGTAGGAAAAACCGCACCCCCCAAACCCACCACACCACAGTCCCGCACACGCTGGACTAAAGTACTTATCTCAGTGTGTTGATAATCTAAGGCAGGTAAACGAGTACTTCCCCAATTATCCAACCCATCTGCTTCCAGTACTACGCATAAATCAGGTAAGCCTGAACTATGAGCAATCAAATGGGGTTCAATCGCAATAATGGTGCCTGAAGTACTAGCATGTACGCCTGCACTAATGCGGCTTTGTGGTTTAGCCAGTACTTGCCCTTTATTGACATATTGACCCACAGTAACTTCTAAATGAGGTTTATCACCGGAGTGTTGCACCAGAGGAATAAGCAAACGCTCACCCACCTGCGGGATAATAGCTTGAGTACTTTGTCCGGTAGACATCGTTTTACGGTAATCAGTGAGCTTTAAACCTGCGGGCAAAGACCAAATCTTTTTCATGCCGCTTGCTCCTGTGTAGGGTTAGCGGGAGCTGGATGTAGTTCATATACTGGATAAGGCCATTTCCAAGTACTGGGTTCTACTGATTGGGGTTCCATCGTGATGCAGTCTACAGGGCAGGGGGGGAGACATAGTTTGCAGCCTGTGCATTCGCTTTCAATCACGGTGTGCATGAGTTTAGACGCACCGACAATAGCGTCAACAGGACAAGCCTTAATGCATAAAGTACAACCAATACAAGTACTTTCATCAATGATTGCAACTAAGGGGATAGGGTTAGCGGCGTGCTCTTCACCTAGAGGTTGTGGCTCGACTCCTAATAATTCCGCAATGGCTTTCATGGTATCTTCGCCACCGGGGGGGCACTGATTGATATTAGCCTCACCTTTAGCAATCGCCTCGGCATAAGGACGGCAACCGGGGAAAGTACATTGACCGCATTGCGTTTGTGGTAAGAGCTTGTCGATTTTCTCGGCAAGTGGATCGCCTTCGACTTTAAATTGGATGGCAGCAAACCCCAGCAATAAACCCAATATTGCAGCGAGTGTACCGATAATAATAATTGCGCTAATCATGTTTAAACTTTGACTAACCCCGAAAAGCCCATAAACGCTAAAGCCATTAAACCCGCCGTAATTAAACCAATCGCATTACCTTGAAACACGGTGGGTACATCACTGACATTAATCCGTTCTCTAATACCTGCAAAGAGTATCAGTACTAAGGTAAAGCCTAATGCAGCCCCCATACCGTATAAAGCGGACTCCATAAAGCTGTGCTGCCTTTGCACATTGAGTAGAGCCACACCGAGTACTGCACAATTAGTAGTGATCAGAGGCAAATAAATGCCCAATACATTATGTAGGATAGGGCTGGTTTTACGGATTGCCATTTCAGTAAAACCTACAATCGCAGCAATCACTAAAATAAAGCTAATAGTTCGCAAGTACTCTAAACCAAAGGGATCTAGTAAATAAGTATTCACCATGTAGCTGAGAATAGAGGCAAAAGTCATAACGAAAGTAGTGGCTAATCCCATTCCCATAGCCGTATCTAAGCGTCGTGATACGCCCATAAAAGGGCATAGCCCTAGAAATTGGGAGAGTACAAAGTTATTCACCCAAACGGTGCTAACTAATATTAATAAGTAGTGGGTCATCATGCAGCCATCATACGAGTTATGTGTGGGTTAGCGACTGAGAAAGATCAAATTTACTGGAGAAATACGGTGGTACTGTACCTATCCATTACAATGTATTTAAGGCGCAACATTGTGCCATAAAACTGTGGTTTCACCTAGTTAGCAAAAGTTTATAGAGGTGTAGTGACTAAAAAATGGGTTAAGTACTCAATGAGCTAGTATTACTTCTAGGGGATACGGGCTCTTTTTGAAGTAGTATATTATTAAATTCTAATTTAATTTGAACTTTCTAAGCAGCCTATCTGTCATAGTAGGCATTAGGGGTATAAAAGAAGGCTACTTGACCAAGTAGGTTTCACATATCCTCCTAGCGGTTGGGGCATCCTCTAGTGATGCCTCTTTTAATTTCAGCCGCTATAACACTTATAACTTATAAAGCGTGAGTGTGGCGCTGAGTGATTTCTAGTGCTAATTGAATTGCGGTCAACATACTGCCCGTGTCCGCTTTACCTGTTCCTGCCAAATCTAATGCCGTACCATGATCAACGGACGTTCTTACAATCGGTAAACCTAGAGTGATATTGACCGCCTGCCCAAAGCCCGCATATTTCAAAACGGGTAAACCCTGATCATGAAACATCGCTAAAACGGCATCCGCTTTTTCCAAATGACGAGGAGTAAACAAGGTGTCCGCTGGCAAAGGGCCTGTTAAGTTATAGCCTTGTTGTTGCATATCACGAATCACGGGAATAATTGTATCAATCTCTTCACGCCCTAAATGTCCGCCTTCACCGGCATGAGGGTTTAAACCACACACCAAAATACGCGGATTCGGTATTCCAAAACGTTGCTCTAAATCTTTAGCTAAAATGGTAATAACCTGCTTAAGACCTTGATAGGTAATCGCTTCACTGACTGCTTTTAATGGTAGATGAGTTGTGGCTAATGCTACCCGTAAACGACCTGCTAATAATAACATGACGGGTAAATCAGCTTTGGTCAGTTCAGCTAAGTACTCGGTGTGTCCGGTAAAAGGAATGCCCGCATCGTTAATAATGCCTTTGTGCAAAGGGGCAGTCACCATCGCCGCGAATTCACCACTTATACAGCCTTGAGTGGCACGGTCTAAGGTTTGTAATACAGCTTTAGCATTTTGAACATTGAGCTGTCCGGCAATTACAGGGGCTGGGCAGGTAATAGGCTCAATAAAAATTTCACCTGCTTGACAGGCACGCACTGCTTCATGAGGTTGATAGGGACGTAACCGTACATTTAAACCTAAACGTTTGGCTCGATGGGCTAATACGTCCGGATCACCAATCACTACCATATCTGCAGGCCATGTCGTGCGACTGGCTAGGGTTGCGATAATATCAGGGCCAATACCGGCAGGCTCACCACAAGTGATGGCAATACGTGGACGTACACTCATAAAAGTTCCTATAAAATAATAATCAAGGAGCTAAACGTTTAAAGTACCTATGACTCTCTTGAGGAGGAGTACTTTACAATGCAGGGGATGGGATAAATCATTCATAACCTGTCACACGATTTTGCAGTACATTACGTGCACCGCTACCAATGCTACCCAAACCTTTTAATTCAAATTCAACAAAGATGGCTTGGTCAAACGTACTATTGTCGCTTTGTAAATAATTACGTGCAGCAACACGCGTTTTCCAACAGCAGCTCTCATATTCTAAACCACCTACCGTTTCTAAGGTACGGCGATTATTGATATCGTAATCCCAACCCGCTGCCACTTTCCAACGCTCATTAATAGGAACCACGGCAGTCGTACCCAATGCTTCATAATTATTTTTACGTTTACCGTAATTGAGATTGAGTAGACGGTCACGTGAATCACGATAATTTAATTCAGCTTGTGAGGCTGTCAAAGAACCTGTTTTAGTGTCGTAAAACGCACTACCTGATATTCGAGTGCGAGCATTTAATTCACCTGAGGTCTCTAACACTAACTCAGAGCGTTTACCAGTCTCGGTAGTCCCTGAGGGGAGTGCGACTTTGCGATCATCAAAATAGTAAATTTGCCCCGCACTGACTCTTAAACGTTCGCGTCCTGTTTGAGTATCTTGAAAACGAGTGGTTACTGAGGTGGTTAAGCGATTAGCATCATTGATGCGATCTTTACCCGTAAAACGGTTTTCTGAAAATAACTCATTGTAATTCAATGTTTTTTCGGCTGAATCAAAAACAGGTATAGTACTTTGATCTTTATAGGGCGTATAGGTATAGAACAGGCGTGGTTCTAGCGTCTGAATAATATTATCAGTACGGCGTTTTTCAAAAATAAGACCGCTGTCCATACTGACAGTGGGTAAAGTACGACTAATAGATTTGTTCTGCTCTCGGTCAATGCTATAGCTGGTGTGATTTAGGGTTATGGCAGGACGGATAAACCCCCATTCTTTTTCAATAGGTTTAGTCGCTTTGAGTTTGATATTAAAGCGTTGGGCTTTGGGCTGATTGGAGCTATAGAAATGGGTGTACTCTGTTTCTGTATTAACAGTAATGCCCGCTGGCTTTTGTTGAGGATTAAAATTAAACGTAAATTGGGGTAAACGAGTATAAGCGTCCGTGTCAGTCGTGAGTACTTGAAAGTCCTGAGCGATGGCATTAAAAGCCCAGTTTTTACCCGTAACATTATAGGTTAGCTTACGTTCTATATCGACGGTACTGGTCGCAGCTAATGAACCTCCAAAATCATCAATATAGTCTTTATCAGAAACGCCACCGGCTTTTAAAGTGAGAGTACCTTTTTTACCTTGATCTAATTGCCATTGATTATTGAGATCAAATTGATAGCGTAATTTTTTATCGCGCTTGCGGTCATTAGGTAGAGCATTAAAAACAAATTTGCCTGAATGATTCGGTTTTAAATGCCGGAACTCACTTTTCACCATTACGCCACGTTGACTTAATACAGTAGGTGCAACGGTAAGGTCATAATTAGGTGCTAGATTAAAGTAGTAAGGGAAGCTGACTTGTAAGCCCGATTTATCGTCGGTTTTAAACTCAGGGACTAAAAACCCAGATTTACGTTTTTCCTCTAGTGGAAAAGAGAAGTAGGGGAAGTAGAAAACCGGAATATCCTTGATCTTAAATTTGACTCGACGGGCAATGCCTCGGTTTTCCGTATGACGCAACTCAATAGAATTAGCCTCCACTCTCCACGTTTCATTGTGTGGTGGGCAGGTGGTGTAAGTCGCCGCATTCAGTTTGGTTAGGTTTTCACCTTCACGAATAATTTTGGCACTTTTGCCACGAGCATCCACATTGGGCAAACGATAATAAGCGCTCAATATTTCGCCTGCCCTAGTGCCTAAATTATAATTAATTTGCTCACTATTAAGCTCTAGTGTGGGGCTTTCTAAGCGGACATTACCTTTGGCATTTACTTGTTGATTTTGTTTATTATAGGTGGCGTTGGCGGCAGTAATAGCTTGATCTTGTTGAATAATAATGACCTTGCCGTCCAGAGTGGAATCGCCTTGCTCTTGAATAAGGGCTTGATCAGCTTCTACATAAGTAGCAGCGGTGTCTAAGTTTGCAGGGCGTGCAATGGTATTTAGACGTGGTGTGGGTGGGCATACTTTCCACTGACCACTAGTCGCTGCCAACGTTACCATCGGGCTAATGGCTAGACTTAAAGCTAGATAACGTAATGGTGAGAGTGGCAACGTGGTTCTCCCTGCATAAATCAGTGTAGTAGATAATCAATTATTAAGAAATCAGCAGCGCCTATCTAAGGTAAGCTTACCTAGTTACCTTCTCATACTCTGAACTGCCAGACAATGCCCCAATTAATCACAGCATAGGTGCCGTTGCCTGAAAAGGATATTAATTTTCTAATGGTTTTTCATAAAAAACACTAACCAGACAGGACTATAGTATAGGTGTAATACCCACACTATGGCTGATGGCAGGCTGGGGTGATTAAAAAAATTTCAACCGATTTAAAAAAGAACTATCTAACAGATGACTATGAATAAGTTATTACGTTAAATAGTATATTGGAAGTCGAACTGAATTTTACAATATCTGGATTATTGTATAATATTTAGTCATTCAGAGTAAGTTCAGTTTATTTTAAAGCTTGTTTTTTGCCATAGGTGGGTGTTTTTCAACCACAAACTCAACTGCTTAGGCGTTTTTTTAGTCAACATAATTGAGATAGAACATGATACAGGGTGAACAAGTTCTTGCGATTACTGGTATTACCGAAGACCATGCCGGTTTAGGTATACCAGTGCGGCGGCGGGGGAGACCCAAAGGGGCTGCTTCTGCTTCGTTATCAGAAGTGCGTGCTCAGGCAGCCGAGGAAAAACGGCGCTTGCGTGATGAAATGCAGGAGAAAGTTGCCGAGCTACGTCAACAGTTAGTAGAGGTACAAGAGAATTATCAAAAAGAATTAGACGAACTACGTGAAATGTTGAATATTACGCGTAAACGTGAGGAGTGTTATCGACAGGCTTTACGTGATCGAATTCAACAGGTGGCTGACCATTTGCACAATACTTTATTAGACTGGGCAGAAGCTGAGCTACAAGAAGGTGAAGTGTATAAACGCAAACGGGGACGTCCACGTAAAACGTTAAAGTAAGTTGATTTCTCAACTCAAGCAGCTAGAGCCATCCTCGCGAGGGAGTATCTAAGTACTCTAGCTGCTAGTGTAACCCATAAATTTAAGCTAATAAGCGCTTTAAAATTCCATAATAAATGTCAGTCAGTACCTCTAAATCCTGCACCGATACACACTCATCAATCTGATGGATTGTTTTATTTAAAGGTCCTAGCTCTAGTACTTGCGCACCTGTTGGAGCAATAAAACGCCCATCCGAGGTACCGCCTGAAGTAGATAGTTCAGTTTCAATCCCGCAGTGTTCTCGAATGGCAGCTTGCGTGGCAGCTACGAGTTCCCCCTTAGCAGTTAAAAAGGGTTGCCCAGACAAGCTCCAGACTAAGTCATACTCTAAATCGTATTTAGCTAAAATGTTTTCCACACATTTTTTTAAGTACTCTGCTGTGACTTCCGTGGAAAAGCGAAAGTTAAACCATACTTCAGCCTTACCCGGAATCACATTACTAGCACCTGTGCCGGATTGCAGATTAGAAATTTGGAAAGTAGTCGGTGGGAAAAACTCATTACCTTGATCCCATACCTGAGCTACCAGATCAGCCATGGCGGGGGCGAGCTTATGTAAAGGATTAATAGCGCGATGAGGATAGGCAACATGTCCTTGTTTGCCTTTCACGGTTAGATGTCCTGATAAAGAGCCACGTCGACCATTTTTGATAATATCGCCTAAACGCTCATTACTGGAAGGTTCACCCACTAAGCACCAGTCGATTTTTTCCTGACGTGCTTCTAGGGTTTCCACCACTTTAACCGTACCATTGATAGAAGGGCCTTCTTCATCGCTGGTAATTAAAAATGCAATGGAGCCTTTGTGGTTGGGATAGTTTTTAACAAAGCGCTCAGAAGCTACCGCAAAAGCAGCAATACTACCCTTCATATCGGCAGCACCCCGACCGTAAAGCATGCCCTCTCGAATTTCGGGTTTAAAAGGCGCACTGCTCCACTCATTTAAAGGCCCCGTTGGCACCACATCAGTATGACCTGCAAAGCAAAATAGGGGGCGTTCAGTGCCTTTACGTAACCAGAGATTATCTACCTCTTGAAAACGTAAATGTTCAGCTTTAAAGCCAACTGGCTCTAAGCGGTCGGCAAGTACTTGTTGGCAGGTAGCATCATTGGGCGTAATGGAGGGCTGAGCAATGAGTTGCTGAGTGAGTTCTAATGTGGCAGACATAAATGGCTTCTAAAATTGCAGATTAAACAGGCGGCACAGTTTAATGCAAAAATAAGCGCTGGTAACGTTCCTCATCAAAACCCAGTACTCGTTCTTTGCCCGTATCCAAAATAGGGCGTTTAATAATACTGGGTTGATCTTCCATGACAGCAATAGCGAGTACTTCATCCATGTTGTCACGAGTACTTTCGGGAAGTTTGCGCCATGTTGTGCCTTTGCGATTCACTAATGTTTCCCAGCCCAGTTCAGCGACCCATTCACGCAGCAAAACGGGATTAACCCCTTGTTTTTTATAATCGTGAAAGGCGTAATCAACCCCATGATCCGTCAGCCACTGACGGGCTTTTTTCACGGTGTCACAGTTAGCAATGCCATAGAGTGTAATCATCAGTCGTACCATTTGTGATAAGAGCGCCGTTTGCCCGCCCGTTGAGTAATCACCCCTGAAATCTGGTTTAAACCGCTGATTTTAAAGGTATCATAGACGGGATTGAGTGGTTCTAAAAAGTACTCACTATTAATAATACGTAAGCGGCGGAAAATATATTCGTCCTTATTATCCTTAGCAAATACAAAAGCGCCATCTTTCACATGACCTGTAGGGTCAATAATAATAATACAACCGGCATTAAACTCTGGTTCCATACTGTCATCAAGTACTTGCAGTGCAAAGGGTTCTGCTTCTGAGCAACTACTACCTTCGCTCAAACCTTGGATAATATCACGCTGTTTAAAGGCTTGTTCGACACTAATACGGACTTCACTCATGAGTTATTCCTGTGGAGTATTACGGCTAAATTCACTGGCAGTCACATGACGCTCTGGCTCATACCAATTAAGTTTGTCATGTAAACGCACCACCTCACCCACAATCGTCAACGTGGGGGCGTGAACATCGCGCTCTTTCACTAGTTGAGGTAGGGTGGCTAATGTACCAATATGGACTCGTTGATTGCGGGTAGTCCCTTGCTCAATCAGCGCGGCGGGCATATCGGCGGGCATACCCTGATTCATTAATTCCCGACTAATCACTTCAATCCCTGTCAAGCCCATGTAAAACACCACGGTTTGCTTAGGCTGCGCTAACTTTTCCCAATCCAGATCAATCGTGCCATCTTTTAAATGACCCGTTGCGAAGGTGCACGATTGAGCATAGTCGCGATGGGTCAATGGAATGCCTGCATAAGAGGAGCAACCCGATGCCGCTGTAATTCCGGGTACCACCTGAAAAGGAATGCCCTGCTCAGCCAAGGTTTCAATTTCTTCACCTCCGCGTCCGAAAATAAACGGATCACCGCCTTTTAGGCGCAGTACTCGATGCCCTGCTTTAGCTTCTTGGACGAGTAGATCATTAATGCCTTCTTGGCGCACAGCGTGGTTAGATTTTTCTTTCCCCACGTAAATGCGTTTAGCATCGGGATTCGTCATGGCTAAGATAGATTTAGCCACCAAGCGGTCATAGACCACTACATCGGCTTGTTGCATGAGACGCAACGCACGGAAGGTCAATAGATCAGGATCACCAGGGCCAGCCCCCACCAGATAGACTTCACCCACTTTGGATTGAGTACTTTGTTCGGTCAGCATTTGATTAAGTACTTCACGCGCTTTGTTGAGCTGTCCTGCATAAACTAATTCAGATACCACACCCTTTAAGGCTTGCTCCCAAAACTGTTTACGCTCATCGGGTGTCGCAAAGTGCTGTTTCACTTTCTCGCGGTATTCCTCGGTAATAGCGGCTAATTGCCCACAACTCGAGGGGATCAATGTCTCTAATTTCATTTTTAATTGGCGAGCGAGGACAGGTGAGGCACCTCCTGTTGAAACCGCAATAGTGACGGGGGAGCGATCCACAATCGCGGGCATAATAAAGCTAGAGGCTTCGGGATTGTCCGCAACATTCACCAAAATATTTCGGGCAGTGGCAAGTTCTGCAATGCGTTGATTAACAGCAAACTGATTGGTAGCGGCAATGACTAAAAACCAGCCGTATAAATCAGCATCGGTAAAAGCCCGTTCGTCATAAGTTAAATACGGCTCTGTGCTTTGGCTATGCTCTGCAATGAGTGCTTGTAAAGTACTAGTGGTCTGTAGCGCGACCACGTGAACCCTAGCGCCATACCGTAATAACGTATTGATTTTTCGTTCAGCCACAGCACCACCACCTACGACTAAGCATTGATGGCTTTTTAAATTTAAAAAGGCGGGAAAAAGATCCATGCTTACTTCTCCCACTCCATAAGAACCGGTTTTTCGCGAGGAGTTTGGAGTAATTCTTCGGCTTCTAATTCGCTAGCAGCATGGACTAATTTATAAGTGGCACTCTCACCCACAGGGGCGCTGGTACGTAAATCGCGCACCGCATCACGCGCTTGAGGATAGGTTTCAAATTGAGATTTTAATTCTAAGTTTTTGATAATCGGAGTAGGTTGGGTAATTCGGTACACATAGTAAGGCATAGTGCCCCCTTCAGCCGTAGATGGTGAGAATAAAAGTGTACCATACCGAGGGATAAGCTAATCGCCAATAGCCATAATGGTAGATTTATTATAAAAGTCGAGTACTTTACTAGGAGATAAATAGTAGGTTAGTGCCCTATATTTAATCTTTGCTACAGTTTTGCAAAAAGAGCTGTTATAATTGCTGCCCTTTAACAACCTTATTCTGGAGCTTTGGATATATGTCTCTGAGTGCAGAAGAAAAAGCGGCAATCGTTACCGATTATCGCCAATCAGATACTGATACCGGGTCGCCGGAGGTGCAGGTTGCGCTATTAACAGCGAGCATTAAGCACCTTACCGAGCATTTCAAAATTCACACGCATGACCATCACTCACGTCGTGGCATGTTAAAAATGGTAAACCAACGCCGTAAATTGTTGGATTACCTCAAGCGTAAAGATAATGCACGTTATCAAGTGCTGATTGGACGCCTCGGTTTGCGTCGCTAATGACCCTACTCCAAAACACCGCCTTGTGCGGTGTTTTGTTTTATAGTTAAATGTCCCCTCGATGACACAAGTAACAGACTATCGTTCATGCAGGAAGGTTGTTGAAAAGCGCTGAGCATTAATAGATATAAGGCTACTCTGATAGTCAGAGCGCAACCGCACCGCACCAAAGCCTGCTAAATCCTTGCTTCTCTTGCCTATCACTTGACTTAATTTCAGTGTTTTTCAACAGCCTGCCCGTGGCGATCTGTACTTGGTTTTAATAAACCTTAGGAAATGACAATACAGATGGCAAAAATTACCAAGACCTTCCAATACGGCAATCATAAAGTGACTTTAGAAACGGGCGAAATTGCTCGTCAAGCCACCGCAACTATTATGGTTAATATGGACGACACCATTGTGATGGTGGCAGTCGTTGCGAAAAAAGACGCCGAACCGGGTCGTGATTTCTTCCCCTTGACCGTTAATTATCAAGAAAAATTTTATGCAACGGGTCGTATCCCCGGTGGTTTCTTTAAACGTGAGGCACGTCCAACAGAAGACGAGACCTTAGTAGCACGTTTAATTGATCGCCCTATTCGTCCATTGTTCCCAGAAGGGTTTGTGAATGAAATTCAAGTTGTAGCAACCGTAGTTTCTCTCAACCCAGAAGTCAGTGCAGATATTGCTGCAATGATTGGTGCTTCTGCGGCATTGAAAATTTCTGGAGTGCCTTTCCAAGGGCCTATTGGTGCAGCTCGTGTGGGTTATGCTAATGGTCAGTACTTATTAAATCCTACTCCTAAACAATTAGAAACGTCAGAGTTAGATTTAGTAGTAGCAGGTACTCAAGACGCAGTACTGATGGTGGAGTCTGAAGCGAAATTACTTTCTGAAGAAGTGATGTTGGGTGCGGTGATTTACGGTCACGACCAAATGCAAACGGTTATCCAAGCTATTAATGAAATGGCTGCCGAAGTGGGTAATCCTGCATGGGATTGGACAGCACCTGCCCCTAATGAAGATTTAATTCGTCGTTTAGCTGAAACTTGTGAAGGTGATTTAGTAGCGGCTTTCCGTGTAGCGGATAAACAAGAGCGTCATAATCGTGTAGAAGAGGCTTATGCTAAAGCGTCAGCAGCATTAGTGACACCAGAAGGTAGCACGATTTCTGAAGAAGCGTTACGAGTTGAGTTTAAAAATCTCGAAAAGAAAGTCGTTCGTGGCAGCATCTTAGCAGGTAACCCCCGTATTGATGGTCGTGATCTGGTTACTGTACGTCCTATTACTATTCGGGTGGGAGTACTTCCACGGGCTCATGGCTCAGCACTGTTTACTCGCGGTGAAACCCAAGCTCTAGTGGTGACTACCTTAGGGACTGAAAAAGACTCTCAAATCATTGATGCGATTACCGGTGAATACCGTGATCCGTTCATGTTCCACTACAATTTCCCTCCATACAGCGTGGGTGAAACGGGACAAATTGGTTCACCTAAGCGTCGTGAAATTGGTCATGGTCGTTTAGCTAAGCGTGGTGTGAAAGCTACTATTCCCGTCATGCAAGATTTCCCTTATGTGATTCGTTGCGTGTCTGAAATCACTGAATCAAATGGCTCAAGCTCCATGGCGAGCGTGTGCGGTAGCTCTTTAGCCTTGATGGATGCGGGTGTTCCCGTGTCTCAACCTGTTGCAGGTATTGCGATGGGCTTGATTAAAGAAGGCAATGATTACGCAGTACTGAGCGATATCCTTGGTGATGAAGATCACTTAGGCGATATGGATTTCAAAGTGGCGGGTTCACGTAATGGTATTACCGCACTACAAATGGATATTAAAATCCAAGGGATTACCCGCGAAATCATGGCGAAAGCCTTAGAGCAAGCCAAAGGTGGTCGTTTATTTATCTTAGGTGAAATGGAAAAAGTTATTTCCTCACCTCGTGATGAGTTATCCGAATACGCGCCACGTTATGTGACCATGAAAATCAATCCCGAAAAAATCCGTGAAGTCATTGGTAAAGGGGGCGAAACGATTCGCTCTATTACTGAAGAAACGGGTACTACGATTGATATTAGTGACGATGGCTTTATTAAAATTGCGGCAGTGGATGCTAAAGCAGCCTATGAAGCTCGTAGCCGTATTGAAGCGATTACGGCTGAAGTTGAACTCAACAAAGTGTACACCGGTAAAGTCGCTCGCATTATGGATTTCGGTGCATTCGTGACTATCCTACCGGGTAAAGATGGCTTATTACATATTTCTCAAATCAGCCAAGAACGCGTGAATAACGTAACTGATTTTGTGAATGTTGGTGATATTGTTAAAGTAAAAGTGATTGAGATCGATAAACAAGGTCGTATGCGTTTAAGCATGAAAGACGTTGGTTAATGAGATCAAGTACTTTGAGTTAATACTTTCAAGTACTAGAACTTAATCAAACAAAAAGACCCTTTTAAGGGTCTTTTTGTTTTTGGACTACCTTATAATGATATTTCAGGTTTTAGGCGCTATCTATGGACTAGTGGCAGTAAAGGTGACTTGCCCTTGATAAGTGCCGGGTAGTGCACTAGTAGGTGTTGTGTAGTTAAATGTCCAAGTGGCACTCACGTCTGTAACCAAATTACTAAAGCTTGTACCTGTAACGGTTACATTGGCTCCAGAACCACTCGCAGGAATGGTAGGGGCAGGTAATGAGGTGCTACTACTGGTAATGGTTAGATTATTCATGGGTAAGGTATTGGTGCCATCACTTAAGGCGGAAGCCACCGTAGCCTTCAAACTAATTTGCCCCGCATTACTTTTAACTTTCACAGTGAGGGCATTCGTGCTGCTAGTAGCACCGAATGTAGGTGCAGAGCCTCCCCAG
>JBDKGX010000053.1:0-16530 GCA_039797965.1 Pseudomonadota bacterium | reverse complement strand
TGAATTACATCCTTTGAAAAATTTGGGCACTTCCTTTTTCATTGAGTTGCTCAATGAATTGGATGATGACTATTACCAGCGTGAGGTGGCTCAGTTTGCGTTGGCTAATCTGAAAAAATTAGATTTAAGTACTTTAAGTTCCCACTTTGTGCAAACGTACCTATTACATCCTTTGACCGCCGATACTATTCAGAGTTGGATTCAAAACGAGGATATTAAAGCAAGTACTTTACCTATCGATTTTTATCAGGCGTTAGTGTACGAACCCGATTGGAATGCTCACCCCTTTATCCATACACTGAAAGCTCAAGGGAAGGATTGGACGAAAGCTCTAATGTTCAATCCTTCATTAGCGACTCTAGTCATGAGTTGGCTTTCGGATGTACGCCGTTTTAAACCGAGTACTTTAGGGTTTGAGTGGCTAATGAAATTGGTAAGTTCAGAGTTTGCTGAACCTCATCTCTTTGCCATAGAGCGCCTGAGTAAAGCGTTTACGCCGTCCGATTTCGCACCGAGTACTTCAACGCCAACTACCAGTATGACCAGTACTCCCACCAGTATTGATCTAAAAGGGCAAACGTTCTTATTTACGGGAAAAATGCAAAGCATGACTCGTGAAGCCGCTGAGGACATGGTGACTAAAGCTAATGGTAAAAATAGTGGCAGTGTCACCGCTAAACTCGATTATTTAGTGATTGGTGATGATGGCTCGCCCTTATATGGAAATGGTCGCAAGGGTAGTAAACAGGTTAAAGCCGAATCACTGATTGCATCAGGTGCAACGCTTAAAATTATTTCCGAAACAGCCTTTTTAAAGCTCTTAGCAGGTCAAGCAGAAGCCGTATCAGCTGATGCTGTGATAGCGGGGAGTGAGTACTTGTGGCAATTGGCGTTAAGTGAAACGGAAACACCCTTGCGTCAATTTGCACTAGAGTATTTGCGTCGTCATCATTCTCAATTAGCGCTTAAAGCGACGGATCGTCCGGTTGATCCGGGAGCGGAACTGCCTGCTGAGTTTTTAACTTTTGATCGAGTACTGTCATTATTGCAACACTCCCATGCAGTCGTGCGCCAATTAGGTTTGGATATAGCAGAGTGGGAATTAGCCCGTTGGCAGCCCAATGATAAGCAGCTCCTGCAAATGGCAGAGTCACGCTACATCGAGGTGCGTGAGTTACTCAAAAAAGCCTTATTGGATGCGCCGCTACCTGCCAATAAAACTTATCACTTAGCTACAGCTACGCTGCCTGAAAATTTTGTATATGGTTTGTGCGAATCACGTCATGCACCGAGTCGTGAATTAGGCTTAGCGATTTTACAACGTGAGCGGCGCTTGCAATCCCCACAAGCACTCTATCAACTCACTGAAAGTCCTGATCGTGAAGTGCGTAACCGAGTGATTCGGATTTTATGGACACTGTATCGTACACCCATTACCACACCTGCGTGGCGACCTGCACCTGAAGTCGAACATTTACTGAGTAAAGGCAAAAAAGCTAATACCGCTATTAAAGCCAGCACTTCTAATGAGCCAGCCTTACCGCAGCGTCCTGAACAGCTACCGACTGACTATGCAGGGTTACAATTACTACTCAGGCGTTGGTTGTATGAGTTACCCCCCGGTCGATTAGGGCGCGAGCAAGTACAAAGTGGCGTAAAACCTTTGGCAGCCAGTATGGCTAAAAAAGCCTTGATCGAAACCTTACGAGATTTGGCGGTTGAGGATGCAGCCTTTGCGGAGGTGGTGTTACCGTTATTTCAACACTTTACTCAATCACGCGGCAAAATGGAGCGCGATGCCTGTCTGGTCGCCGCCACCCGTATTGAATATGCCCATCCAACCGTGGCAGGAGCAGTAGTATGAGTGAACATCACTATTTAAATTATCGCGGTCAAATTCGTGCTCTTGCAACCCGTGACAGCCAAGCCGTATTTGTAACCAGTCACAGTGAAGGGCAAGCAACGGCACTCTATCGAGTAGATTTCACCCAACAACTCGCTAATTTACAAACCGATGGTTTACCCACAGGTGCCAGTGCCTTAGTGGCTAATGATAAAACCATTTATGTAGCAGGCTTAGATGGCAAGCTCTACCAAGCACCACGAGATAAAGGTAAGCCCAAAGTACTCGAAGGCATTGAGTTTAAAGTTAATGCGGATAGTGAAGTACTTGACCTTATTTTATTAGCCCATGAGTACTTGGCGGTTTTACAACCTAAAACCTTGAGCGTGGTCAATTTAGCTAGTACTCAAATTATTCAAGTACTCGATTTAGATCAACCCGCTACGGTGATGGCAAGCTCACCCGAGGGGACTTGTCTGAGTGTTGGTTTTGCAAGTGGCGAGGTGGCGGTTTATCAACTACTGGATAACCAACTCCTCTTTTCTGCTAAAGCATCACTGCATAAAGGAGCGGTGACTGCCTTATGCTTTGAAAAAAACGAATTACGTTTTTATTCAGCAGGGGCGGATAAACAGTTATTAAGTACTCATGCACAAGGCGAATTACAGCCCCTAGATAAAGGTAAAAATAGCTCTCATAGTGCGGCGATTAATAGCATAGTATTAGGGGTAGAGCGCTTTTTTACAGGCTCAGATGATAAGAGCATCAAAGCGTGGGCATACACAGGTGGTCAGCCGGTTACTTATAAGCAGAGTATGCCTAAAGTCCAAAAAATGGGCTTAGTGCAATGGCTAGGTCAGCCATGCTTGATAGTGGTGGGACAAGATCAATCCTTGCGCTTAGTATCACTGGATCAAGAGCGTCCTGTTGATACCGTGTTGACTTTACACGATGGCTACACCGCAGCAGAGCATCAGCTCAAATCCACAGAACCAAAAGAGCGTGAACAAGCTTTAAGTACTTTAGCCAGCTTTAGTGATAAAGCGGCGCTCAGTATTATTGAAAAGCACTTTAGCCAAGAGCAAGATCGCAGCATTAGTGAGTTAATGGTTAAACTGATTGACCAATCAGCTCACCCTAAAGCGAATCTAATTTTAGAAGCTTGCCTTCGTGATAAGCGCTATGAAAGTGTACGCAAATTAGCCTTTAATGCTTTAGTAGCACGTTTTAAAGATCAAATCGACCCGCTACATCCCTTATTAAAAGCCCTTGATACCGAATATACGGATATTGCCTTATTAGCCTTAAAAGGTTTGAGCGAGTACGCGAGTACCCATCCCCGTGCTGAGCAAGCGCTTACTAGAGCACTCAATCACGCTCAACGCTCGGTGCGTTTAAAAGCCTTAAATATTCTCGAAAATCTTTATCCTACGACCGATCCCAAAGCCGATTTATTAGCTTTACAAAGTACTCAAACCGATATCCAACGTGCAGCTCTAATTCGCCTTTATCAACGTCAATTACTCCAAAGTTTTGAAGTGCAACGCGCTTTAATACGCCAGCAAGAACATGATAATGAGGCAGTGCGCTATACGGCATGGCTGATTAATGTATTGAGCCGTCCGAACTTGGCGCAGGCGCTTAAAACCCGCGATAAAAATTTAGCACGACAACTAACAGACTTAGAGCAATTTGATTTGCTTAAAGAGGATGCTAGCCATGCAGCTGAGGATAAAGCTAAAAAGCTTAAGCCTACTGATTTGAGTACGTTAAGCGCAGAAGATTACACGCCTTTACTACAAGGAATGAGTAGTCGTCATGCCGATATTAGTTTTAATAGTGCTTATGCTTTAGCTGTCTTACAAGATCCGCGTGCGCTGGGTTTATTACTAGTATTGGCTCAACACAATACACCCACGATTCGAGTAGGCGTGTGTAAAGCACTGGCGTGGTTACAATTACCGCAAGCCAGAGAAGCTTTAGAAGTCCTCTTAAACGACCCTGAAGCCCCTGTACGTGATGCCGCATTTAGTGCATTGAGTGTATTAAACCTAGATGCCTTGACTCAGGCAAAACTGGGGTTAACCGCCAAATTTCAAGACAGTCACGCTCGTGGTTTAAAAGTACTGCTCGATACGTTAACCGCAGCAACAGTGGTTAATGATAAAGCCTTGACGTTACTCAAAAATGCTTTAAATGACCCGTTTGAGCCGATTCGCCAAGAAACCTTTAAAGCGTGTTTGGTACGTAATTTAGGCGGTGATACGCGGAGTACTTTGCGATTATTACTGAGTAGTCAATACGACAATATTCACCATGAAGTACTTAAAGAGCTGATGGCTCAGCCCAAAGCCGAATGGGCTAGTACTTTGTTATTAGAGTTACTGAATGACCCGTTTGCAGTCATTGCTAATGAGGCTTTAAGTTATGGTTTGAGCGAGAAAAAACGTTTTGATAGTGAGGTGTTATTATTACAAGCCACCCAAAGCCAGCATGTCGCGGTACGTAGGGCAGCATTAGATCAAAGCCTACAAAAACCGCTTGCGAAACAGTCTGATCTGCTACAACGTTTAATTGATGATAAGGATGAGAGTTTACGCCAAGCCGCCTTAAAAGCCATTATTGATAGTGATGATGTCATGGCTTTGGGTAAAGCCTTGCAATCGCCCTATGAAGATATTCAAGTGAGTGCGGCACGAGCGGGGGCGCGAGTAGGGGATAGTAGTGCCTATCGATTGTTGGCGGAGTTTGCTAGCCGCCCACAGCCCCCACACAGTGAAAAACATTTGCAACAAGCATGGGCTGATCGCACCCTTAATGCTTTGCAGGGGTTAGGCGAGTTAGGTGACAGTCGTGCCTTTGAAGTGGTAAAGCCCTTAATTGATCATCCAGTAGGAAACATCGTAACGGCGGCGGCTCAAGTATTGCCTTGGGTAACGGATAACAGTCATGCCGAAGTACTGGCAGGTTATTTAACTCATGCACAAGCTGTAGTCCGAGCCTATGCTGCCTTAGCATTGAGCCTATTAGGTGATGAGCGGGCATTGAGTGGTTTAAAAGATGCTAATGTACTGAATTTACTAAATTACTATGAAAAATTAACCGCGTGGGTGAGTTTAAAGCAAGTTGATCCGGTTACTTTGCAGCCACTGTTGATCGACAACACATGCAATACGGTTAGCCAATTTACCTTAATCAGTCATGAGTTATGGCAACATGCGGACAAGCCTTATTTGACTTCATGGGCATTAGCTACCCCTTATCCACCCTTGCAATTAGTCTGTGCTGATCTGATGCGTTTGTGGGGTGACCGACCCGCACAATGGACGTATGTGCAAACTGGATTGCAACAAATAAAACGCGTCAATAACAGCAATGAAGCATGGACATTTGAGCTAGAGTTATTACAAAAAATCAGTGCTTTATTAGTATTTGCACCAAATTCGCTTAAAGCGCGGTTATTACAAGTACTATCGAGTTGGGATAACAGTCACTCCTTTAAACAGTGGCAATGGCAGTGGCAAGCGTTTACTAAACGTTATCATGCTGATATTCAAAGGGTGAGTATTCCTTTTATTGATGAAAAGGTGTCTGCATCCACCCTTAAAGTCTGTGAGCAACAAGCTTTCGGTGCGTATTTAGGGTTAATGCGCTCGGAGAGCTATGCGAGTATTAGTGTTACCACTGAGTTAAATGTGCGTCGTCAGGCGGTAGTGGGCTTAACTCAATTAGCTCAGCAAGCGCCCCACTGGCAAGAGACCGTGGTACAAAGTTTATTACCGGTACTCAATCATGCTCAGCAATTAGTACGTCAGCAAGTCTTTGAGTCGTTGCAAAGTTTAAAGGTCAGTGCCGAAGTACTTGGCAAAGCCGCCCTAGCAGCCTCACAAGTGGATATGGCAGAGCGTGGTTTAAAACTACTAGTCCAAAATGCTAACCCTGCACAAGTACAACCCTTATTAGAGCAATTAGTACAGTCTAGCGATAGTTTATTAGCTACTGAAGCTTGGAAAGTACTGAGTACTCAATTAGGTTTAGTCAAAGCCGCTCCTTTTGCCTTGCAATCGTATTATTTAGAGTTACGCTCTACGACAGTGCAGCAATTAGCTCAAGCGTTAACCAAAGAGCCTAAAGCGGCTGAATTATTAGTACAAGCGACTAAAAATGATGATCGCACTAGCGCTATTAAAGCCGCCGCTAGCTTATTGAATCATCAGCATAGTGAAGCTGTGCCAGCTTTGAAACACCTCTTGACTCATAGCCAAGAGCCATCAGAGCAGCGCCAACTCATTCACCTTCTGAAAGCAGTCGCTGATCAAGGGGTTCCAGCCTTTTTAATGGCGTACTTGGATAGTCCATTACGACGTTTGGATAGTGCGTTTATCTATGAGGCGTTGGCGAATACTCGTCCTGAAAGTGTGGCACTACCTCTATTGAAGCGCTTGAATACACATAGGGCAGAAGCCTCCTCTATTTTTGATGCCGTGCTGCGGATTAGTGGGTATGACCAAACCCTTCAAGATGATGAGGATGAGAGAGGGGATCAGCGTTGGCTTACCCAACAATATCCTCGTCACGACTCCGTACTGGTGGCTCTTTTCCAAGCCATTGTCATGCAGCAAGAAACTAAACGCTTAACCGAGGGCTTATGGCAAGGTTTACGCTGGGCAAAGGTTAATGTTGAGCTTGATCAAGCCTTATTGACAGCTTTACCCATAGTACCCAGTGACCTATTGTCAGAGCTAGTCACGACTATGGGACGACGCTTTTATAAACGCCAAGGGTTAGAGACAGGTTTATTACAAGCGTTAACCCATAAAGAACCTGATATTCAATTTCTTGCGGCGGAAGGTTTGGCAAAAGGTGGGCGTAGTGAAGGCTTAAGTACGTTACTCGCTGCAGTGGATTATCAAACCAATGGTGAGTATCGCCAACGCGCTGTACTCGCCTTAGGTGAAATGGCGAATGAGCGGGCTTTAGATAAATTACTCAGTTTGGCGCAAGAGAGTGATCATTTCCTTAAAGAGGTGGCGACCGAAGCCTTAGGACATTTAGGCAAGTCTGATAAAGCCGATACCATTTTCCGCCTATTAAAAGCCGCCTTAGAAAATGCCAGCCCTTACAGCGATATGATCAAACACGCTTTAATGGGTTTACGCTGGTTTAACACCTTGGCGGGGTGGCAATTGATTGCCGATTACAGTCAAAAATGGGAGGACTATAATGCTGATCGTGAGCAAGCTCTCATTTTATTGCAACACTGGGATACCGAAACCAGTCGCACCTGTTTACTCAATGTGTTGCGTAAGGATGAGGATGAAACCTGTGTTCCAGCGGCTTATCACAGCGCTAGATGCCTTTGGAAAGTGGCGGAAAACGAGTTTAGCGAGATTGATATAGCGGTGCTGCAAGGTGCCTTCCCACTGTTGGATGATTGTAAAGCCTTAGAGCGAGTAGCAAAATCAGCGACCTCAGCACAAATTATACAGCTTCTCACCGCGCCAATGGTGACACGAGAGCGGGACGATGGTAACTATTTGCCTGTTTTTGAAGTACTCATGAATCGCTTAATGAATGACCCCGTGCCACCACAAGAGACGGTCATTCAATTACTGAATGCAGAGCGTTTGGATTTAGTCAGTTTAGTGGCTCGTCGTTTAGCGCGGGAAAAAGTACTGGCTAAAGCGCTTAGTACGGCTGTACAACCAGTACTGACACGCCATTATCAACAATGGCAAACGCTGCAACACCTAAAAGATTCTGGTTCCACTCAAATTGCGGATTTAGAGCAAAAGCAACAACAGCTTGCAGGTGTTGTGAGTGATTTAGTCTGGTTAGCTACTACTCAAGCTGTGGCTCAAGATGTAGTAATTGCCCTACTCGATAGCCGTCAACGTGATCAAGTGCCGTTTCAAATTCAAGTGCTTAAAGCCTTATTAGTGGTGGATAAGGCAGCGACTGAAGTACTGAAAGCGGTACATGATTTAGGGCAATCTGAATTAGTTGAATTGTATGGTTTAACACAACCCGTACTTAAAGCTCATCCATTACCCACCAGCACGTTACAAAAGTTAACGAGCCGGATTAGTGGTTTATGGCAAGCCCCTATTAGTACTACCGTGACCTTAACGCAATTACCGCAATTGATTAGCGAGGGTAATTGGCAAACCTTACTAAAGGTCGCTAATGATGCCACGGCAGATGAAACCTTACGGATTAGTGCGATTGAGGGTTTGGTAATCTTGGATAATGCCCAGATTGATAGCGCGCTCTCCACACTCACGAAAGACGGGGGCGATGAAGATATTAACAAAGCAGCCTATCGAGCCTTGCGTCGTCGGCAACGGGCTAAAGCCAAACTCAATACAGGAGTATCAGCATGAGTACTACTGATATGACCACCTCAGAGCGTGTTGCTTTGCAATTGCGCTATCAACAGCCCAGTGAAGCACACGCCGAGCACGTGCAATTGATGGGGCAACTCAATCGTTCTAATGTCCAATTAGACGTTACTCTTAAGCAACCGCTGATTTTTCGGGAAACGATGGCCGCATTGTTTGCGATTGTCAGTAGCGATTACCGCTATGCCCCCAAAGATCGGCAAGCGTATGCCGCGTTTATGCAAATGCGCCGTGCTCATCAAAACCAAGGATTAGCCAAAGCCCAACGCGCGTATTTTGATTGGTTACTGAAAAATGATCCGTTAGGGTTTTGTATTCTTGATCCAATTATTAGTGTGCATCCTGATGGTGTGGTGTTTGAAGTGTTTAGTAAAGATGAGGGTAGCTATGCCATGCTCTCCTTTGATTATCAGCACTTTGACACTCAAAGTACTCCCATCTATGGCTCCACGAATATTGATTTTAGCGAAGCGTTAGCGCAAGGTTTAGAACAAATGCGTAGCTTCAAAACTAGTACTTTAGGTATTGGGCAAACCGCAGTCAGTATGAGTACTCAAAGTACTAACGCCCAACCCGATAGTGAAGTACTTGAAAAGCAGGTACAAGTTCCGAATTCATGGATTCGCGGTTTTTTACAAGTGCAAGCCTCGGCACAATTACCCACTGATAAAATTCTTCTCAATCCGCTCGATGTGTATAACCTGCTGCATCATTTACGCATGCACGCCGATGTCAAAGGCAAACGTCGCGGGGTACGTTTAGAGCTAATTCCGGGTAAGTACCCTAGTCTAATTTTAGAACCGAATGACGTAGTACTTGAAACCCAAACTGAAGTTTATAAAGGCAAAACCGCCAAAGTAGTGCGATTGTGGGGGCGCAGACGCTTGAATTTACTCAAGCGGGTTTTACCTTTTACCGAAACCATTGAAGTCGGTTTACTGGGCAACGGTATGCCAAGCTTTTGGACGATGCGCGGCAAGGGTTGGCATTTAACATTGGCGATTACCGGATTTACTGCCGCCAATTGGTCGCAAGCCTTAAACTTTGATTTATTGTTGCCCCGTGATCTCAATCAAACCGAGCAAGTCACTCAAGTACTTAAAGTACTGGAAGAAAAGCTAGTACTTAATATAGACGAGCTGGTTACACAAACGGGTTTGAAAAAGGCTGAGTGTCGCAGTGCGTTATTGCAAGCCTGCCAACAAGGTTTAGTCATGTATGACGCAGGTGCTTTGGTGTATCGCTATCGACCTTTGACGGCTGAGCCTTTGGAGATGAGCCATTTTCAATTCCGCCATCCGGCTGAAAAGCTGGCTTATGATTTGGTACACCGCCAAAAAGCGCTGAGTCATTGGCAAACCTTGATTTTGCCTAGTGAGGGAGTTGAGGTTGCGGCGACCATTACGGTTAAAGAGGATAAACGCGAGTACTTATCTAAGCTCAAGCTCAATGAGGAAGGGCAGGTCGTCAAAGCCGAATGTAGTTGCCATCAAATCATGCAGCACGGGCTAAGCCAAGGGGCGTGCTCGCATTTGATTGCCCTACGGATTGCGTATGCTCTACGGCAAGCGGAGCGTAACGTGGCAACGCTTAGCCAAGAAACGCGGGCGTTCTCACGGCGCAAAGCGAGTCATGTTGAGCAAATTCAATTGACCTTAAATGAGCAGCGCGTGTTTTTCACTCATGAGCAAAACGCTAAAACACGTCGTCAGCAACTGGCTTTTAATTCAGTCGATGCCGCACGTAGCGCTTATTTAGACAAAATTCAACAACTGGAAGCGTCCGGTTTTATTGACAGTACGTTGGGGTAAATCACAATGGCGACGGAATGGGAACAACGTTGGGCAGAGATTGAAAAAGCGGGCAGTATTAATAGCTATATCCAGCAACAATTAGTCGCAAAGGGCTTTTTAGTGAGTCGGCAGCCGACCGATAATATGACGCCTCGCGAATTAGAGCAGTATAAAAAGTCATTAAAAACCGAAGCCGAGGAAAAAGCCAAATTACGTAAAGAAGCTTGGCAACTTTATAAAGCGAATAATATTGTTTATTTAGGTGACGGTATTTATTGGTCGGACGATTCTAGTGAAGATGAGTTTGATTTAGCGAGTGCTGAAAAGCGTTTATTGGATAATCAGTTACCAGCGATTACTAAAGTCAAACAATTAGCGGAGCAATTAAAACTCACGATTCCACAGTTACGCCAATTATGTTATCACCGTGAAGCGGCTACTGATTTAAATTATACCCGTTTTGAAATCCCTAAACGTTCTGGCGGAATGCGTCCAATTTGGGCGCCCCGACCTTTATTAAAAAATTCCCAGCGTTGGATTTTAGAGAATATTTTAGAGCGCTTATTAGTGCACGGTGCCGCCCATGGCTTTTTAATGGGGCGCTCGATTGCGACTAATGCGGCACAACATACGAATAGCGAGATTTTAATTAAGCTCGATATTAAAGAGTTTTTCCCCACGATTAGTTGGCGGCGTGTGAAAGGCGTATTTCGTAAGGCGGGCTATCGTGAGCAAATCGCGACTTTATTAGCGTTACTATGTACCGAAGCTCCACGTGAAATCGTTGAAAAGCAAGGTAAAAAATACTTTGTAGCCATGGGGGCGCGTTGTTTGCCGCAAGGCGCACCGACTAGCCCCGCTCTCACCAATGCCTTATGTTTGCGCTTAGATAAGCGTTTAACAGGGATTGCGAATAAATTTGGGTGGCGGTATAGCCGTTATGCGGATGATATGGCGTTTAGTTTGCCTGTAGGACATAAAGGTGAACCTAATATCACTGCAGTACTAGGCAGTATCCAGCGTGTAATAGGTGAGGAAGGTTTTGATCTAAATCGCGCTAAAACCCATATTGTACGTCGGGGGGCAGTACAAGAAGTCACAGGATTAGTCGTGAATAATAATGGAGTACCACGAGTAAAACGCGAAACTAAACGCCAAATGCGAGCTGCTTTGCATAACTTGAAAACCGGTAAAGGTTTAAAAGAGGGTGAAAGTATAAATCGCCTTAAGGGTTATGCCGCTTATATTGCCATGACAGAGAAAGAGTTAGGGATGCAGTTATTAAGGGAGTTTAATGCGTTTAGTTAAAGGCTTAGGTTGTTGCTGTGCTTTTTTGATAGAAAGAGTTAGGAGCAGTGGATTGATTAAATTTATTTAATATTGAACCTTGATTATAGTGCTACCTTTTATCTATTTGATTATACCTTTTATCCTATTCAGCTCTTAAAGTGTGTGGCAGTGATTACACTTTAACTACAGCCCAACGCATTACAAAATATCTGATCTGAAAAGGAGTTCTTTTAAATGAGTAAAACAACAACTACATTATCTGGTTTAGTCGCTACAGCAGTTTTAGCGGCTTCCATGGTAGTACCTAGTGCTGCATCAGCCGCTAGTAAATCTAACCCTACTTGCAAAAAAGTAGAAAAACAACTAACAGCAAAAATTAAACGCCTGAAAAAATTAGCAGCTGAACGTCGTGCTCAAGGGGATGCTTATGGTGAGCGTCGTTTAAAAAGCTTGGCGAATGTCATTGCAGCCCATCGTGGTAATTTACCTTGTGTAAATAGCCAAACTTGCAGTATCTAACAATTTTTATATTACTGATTTTCGTTTCATAGTCTTCCTCTACCCCCGTTTTAGTTTCGACTAAGCGGGGTTTTTTTATGGTAGAGGAAGATTAATGAGTACTTTAAAGCTCTTTTACTTGTCCAATTAAATCATTCGCTACGGCTTGACCATCACCGTATAGCATTCGGCAATTATCCGCATAGAATAAATGATTTTCCACACCCGAAAAGCCTGCTCCTTGTCCGCGTTTAATGACGATCACATTTTTAGCTTCATGGGCGTTTAAAATCGGCATGCCATAAATAGGACTAGAGGGATCGGTGAGTGCAACAGGGTTCACCACATCATTAGCCCCGATTACAATCGCGACATCTGCCGTTTTAAACTCCTCATTGATTTCATCCAAATCGTAAATCAAATCGTAAGGGACTCCCGCCTCGGCTAATAGCACATTCATATGCCCAGGCATTCGTCCGGCTACGGGGTGAATGGCAAATTTAACCATCACACCTCGATGTTGTAGTTGCTTACACAACTCCCAAACCTTGTGTTGTGCTTGTGCGACAGCCATGCCATATCCAGGGATGACAATCACTTTTTCAGCAAAGGCGAGCATAATCGCGGTGTCTTGAGCTTCAATGGCTTTCATACTCCCCGTGACCGCTTGTGCCTCACCAGTAGTATTACCAAATTGGCTAAACAAGACATTGCTAATCGGGCGATTCATCGCTTTTGCCATCAGTTGCGTGAGTAACGTACCAGCCGAGCCTACCACCATACCTGCAATCATCATCGCTGGGTTATCCAGTACATAGCCCTCAAAACCTACGGCTAACCCTGTAAAAGCGTTATAAAGCGAAATCACCACAGGCATATCCGCCCCACCAATGGGTAGCGTCATAAGTACCCCAAAGGCTAAGGCAGCAACAAAGAATAGGAAAAGGGTAAATAAACTGTAATCCGTACCACTCAAGGCAATCACTAAACCTAGCAAAACGGCAATACCAAAAGCAGTCGCATTAATGAGTTGCTGATGTGGGAAGCGAATGGTAGAGCGTAGCACTTTAATGCCTTGTAGTTTACCAAACGCAATGCCAGAGCCTGAAAACGCTACAGCACCAATCAGAGCGCCTACCACCGCCAGTACTTGAACGCCTGTGCCTAATTCTTCACGCTTCATCAGTTCGACCGCTGCAATCGCTGCTGCTGCACCGCCCCCCATACCGTTATAAAGTGCGATCATTTGGGGCATATCGGTCATGGCAACCGTTTTAGCACTTTTCCACGCCAAACCGCCGCCAATAGCAATGCCTAAAATAATGAGGAGGTAGTTAGCGTGAATTTGGGGGTGAATAAAGGTAATAACGGTTGCCAGTACCATTCCCGCACCTGCCCACTGAATGCCTTTTTGGGCGGTAGTGGGGGAGGCCATTTGTTTTAAGCCAAAAATAAACAGTACTGCTGCAATATAGTAAGCCAGTTGCACAATAAAGCTCATGCGCGTTTACCTCCCTTACTGGTTTGGAACATTTCCAACATGCGTTCGGTAACGACATAGCCGCCTACAGCGTTGCCTGCGGCAAGTACTACCGCAATGAAACCCACGATTTGTTGACCTGTACTATCAGCTTCACCCAATGCGACCATTGCACCTACAAGTACTATACCGTGAATAAAATTAGAGCCAGACATTAAGGGCGTATGCAAAATCACAGGTACTTTAGAAATAACCTCATAGCCTGTAAAGGCGGCGAGGGTAAAAATATATAATGCTATCCAACCGTCCATTTAAGCCTCCACCGCGCGGCGTACTGATTCGTTAGTTATTTGACCTTGGTGTGTAAGTAGTGCGCCTTTGATGATTTCATCATTAAAATCAGGTTGGTACTGATCACCTTTAAGTACTAGCCCTAAAAAGCTTAATAGGTTTTTAGCATACATCTCACTGGCATGGGTGGGTACTTGGCTAGGTACATTAAGGGGGGCGTGAATAGTGACACCATGTTGCACAACGGTTTCTCCTGCCACCGTTAAGGCGCAGTTACCCCCGCCTTCTGCGGCTAGATCAATAATGACGACTCCTTGTTTCATGCCTTTGACCATCTCGGCACTAATAATTTTAGGGGAGGGTTTGCCCGGAATCGCGGCGGTTGTGATGAGTACATCTGCTGTGGCAAAGTATTGAGCCAGTTCAACTTGTTGCTGGGCTTGTTCTTCGGGGGTGAGTTCACGGGCATAGCCGCCGGAGCCTTCGGCTTTAATCCCAAGCTCGATAAACTTAGCACCTAAGGACTGTACTTGCTCTTTAGTAGCAGTGCGCACGTCATACGCCTCGACAATAGCGCCTAAGCGTCTAGCCGTTGCAATCGCTTGTAAACCTGCCACCCCTGCACCGACTACTATCACTTTAGAGGGGCGAATGGTTCCAGCGGCGGTGGTGAGCATAGGGAAAAAGCGACAAGATAAATTCGCCCCCATAATCGCGGCTTTATAACCGGCTACGGCAGCTTGTGAGGACAAGACGTCCATGGCTTGAGCGCGAGAAATACGAGGGATCAATTCCATCGCAAAGCTGGTAATCCCTTTTTCAGCGAGTACTTTGACTTGAGCCAGCTTTTGGTACGGATTGAGCATACCTATCAAGACACTATTGGATTTGAAGTGCTCCAGCTCTTCGAGATTGGGCATTTGTACTCTAAGGATAATATCAGCTTGTGAGTAGAGTGTTGGGGCTTGGCTAAACGTTGCTCCTGCAAAAGCCGAATCAGAGTAGTAAGCAGATTGCCCCGCGTTAGGTTCGATGAGTAGGTTTACTCCTTGTTTTAATAGTTTGGTGGCAACACTAGGCTCCATCGCGACTCGTTTTTCGCCTGAAGCGGTTTCCTTGGGAATAGCTATCGTTATAGACACAATGGTCTCTCCTCCCTTTACGTTGCTAATTGCGGATGAGCTTTATCATACGCTTTTGGTAAAAAATCTCAGCAGGTTAAGTGAGTTGGGCATGAGAAAGTATATCTAGAAAGGATGGGTACGAAACGAGGCATTATCGACGGCTAATTGTTGGCTCAAATGCTGATACTCTTTAACCCACTGAGTACGTTTGGCTAGATTGAGGGCATCCATCGCGACGCCAGCGCGTTTAAATAATTGATCCAAGCCTTGAATATCATTAGCTAGATGATTGAGTTGAGTGTGGAGAGCCGTATTAGTGTGTGGCGTCGGGGTGGGTTGGAGCATGGGTGCTAGCAAAGTACTCGTGTCGAGTGTGCCGCGTCTGGCGGCTTTGGCGAGTTGGTGGAGATAGGCTAAAGGTTTGAGTACTTTTCCGGTTTGAAGGGCTTGATTGAGTACTTGTAGGCAATCATGGGCGAGTGTGGGGCTAAGACCGTCGAGTACTTGGGCGGCTTGTTGTTGTTCGGGGGTGTTAAAGGTTTTGGGGTAGGGTAAGGGTTCAGTACTTTGTTTCAGTACGGTACTGCAATCAATACGACTACTCGGTTGAGCAAATACTGAATGCTCTGTTGTAGTGTTTGGGTTTTTAGTTGTATGGGTATTAATTGTATGTACCCATTTTTCGGAAAGTATTTCTGAGTCATGGGAGGTCTTTCTGTTTTTCGGGAGGTTAGGCGCGAGTACTTGGGTATTGGGTAGGGTGAGGAGTTCCTCATTAATGAAGTACTCGGTTTCAAAGATTTTGTGGGGTTTGGTTTGAAAGATACCGATTTGTAAAAAGCCCTTGATCGCGGTGAGTACTCGGTCTTTACGAATGCGGGCGAGTTGGGCAATACGTTTGGTGGTGAGAGGGTCGGAGGATTTGCCAAAGCATAGGGTTTGACGCAAGAGGACGAGGAAGATTTTGAGTTCGTTTTGAGTGAGATCAGCCGCGAGGGCTGAGTCAATGAGGGTGTGGGCTAGGCTCATGTTAATGATCCAAAGAGTGTTTAGTAGTAGATCAAACAAGACCGTGTTTCTACTTCGCTCTCTTCGGAAAGCGATGTGGCTGTTTCGACTAATGCCGTTTTGTATTCCCCACAAACACGGTTAAAACCGCGCACAGGAATAGTACAGGCATAAAAAAACCGCCTGTTTGTGGGGGCGGTATAGTCCGCCGAAGATTATTTAGTAGTTACAATGTTTGTTCGTTAAGTACTCTAATCAAAGAGAACTGAATCAGAATAAGCTATACGGACTAGCAAGGCAAGTCCTGATTGTTATAATCATTTTAAAGGCGTTTAAGCAACCAAATAATTATGTTTAACTAGCTTATGGTTTTTTAAGTCGATAGAGGTAAGATGGGTACAAACTCTTAAAACTATCTATGGATTTCATTGTTACTGAGTCAGCTAAAGAAGCGAGGTTTTTCTGCACTGCATCTCTATATTGTTCTAGTGGATCTAAAGCTCTTAACGGTATATCTAGGTGAGCAGTATTTAAGTCTCTAAGTTTTTCTATAGGGTTCATGGCTGCTGAGTCAACTAAAGAAGCGATACTTTCCTGCAGTTTTTTATTGTATTGCTCAAATTGATTTGATTTATTAAATGCGGCTGCATGTAAATTAGATAGGGCACTTGAGTTTTCAAAGTCTATTATATCTCTTCTATGTGCATTTAACTCATAAGATTCATGATTGTTTGTATATTGATCGAGTTGATTATTTTGAGTTGAAATATTGTCTATGAAGTAATTATCAAGATTTTCTTGT
>JBDKGX010000052.1:0-16727 GCA_039797965.1 Pseudomonadota bacterium | reverse complement strand
CATCTAGAGGGTCAATCACCCATTCGTAATCAGATTCAGCTTGACCTTGACGACCAAACTCTTCGCCCATAATGCTATGTTCTGGATAAGCACGGCGTAACATACTGACAATGGTGCGCTCCGCTTGGCGATCAATTTCACTCACGAAATCATTAGGGTCTTTTTGCTCGATTTTGAGTTGATCGATTTTAGTAGAGTAGCGACGAATGAGTTCACCAGCTTCACGAGCGGCTTTAATCGCAGTATAGAGCATGGGGTGCATGGGCAAATTCCAATTTGTAAAAGAAAGACGAGCGTCTTGAGTCAAAGAACGCTAAACGGCGGCAAGTGTACCATAAAAAAAGCCACCTAACAGAATATTAGGTGGCTTTTGCTGATTAGCTTAATGCTAAACAGTGACTAAGTACTTGAAATTACTTAGCAGCTTCAGCCGCTTTACGGCGTTCTGCAGCTTCTTTAATAACAACTTCAGCCACATTACGTGGGCAAGGTGCATAATGAGAGAATTCCATTGAGAACTGACCACGACCTGAAGTCATAGTACGTAAGTCACCAATGTAACCAAACATTTCAGACAATGATGCCTCAGCTTTCACACGTACACCTGTAGCACCAGGCTCTTGTGATTTAATCATAGCGCGACGACGGTTTAAGTCACCGATAACGTCACCCACATGATCAGCTGGAGTGAACACGTCAACTTTCATAATCGGTTCCAGAATTTGTGGACCCGCTTTAGGAATCGATTGACGATAAGCACCTTTTGCTGCGATCTCGAATGCTAAAGCAGACGAGTCGACCGCATGGTAAGCACCATCACGTAAAGTTACTTTTACATCTAAGCAAGGGTATCCGGCTAATACACCTTTATCCATGCTAGATTCAAAGCCTTTTTGTACGGCTGGCCAGTATTCACGAGGTACGTTACCGCCTGTAACCACTGACTCAAACGCAAAACCAGCACCAGGCTCATTAGGCTCAATCGTGTAATCGATTTTACCGTATTGACCTGAACCACCCGATTGCTTTTTGTGAGTGTAGCTATCATCTACTTTCTGAGTAATAGTTTCACGGTAGGCTACTTGTGGTTTACCTACTTCAACTTCTACCCCGTGAGTACGACGTAAGATATCAACTTTGATATCTAAGTGTAACTCACCCATACCTTTAATAATGGTCTCACCACTGTCCTCATCCGTTTCAACGCGGAATGATGGATCTTCCTGAACCATTTTGCCTAAAGCCACACCCATTTTCTCGGAAGCGCCTTTATTTTTAGGTGCAATCGCAATCGAAATAACAGGATCAGGGAATACCATTGGCTCTAGTGTCGCAGGATTATCAGGATCTGCTAACGTATGACCCGTTTGAACGTTTTTCAAACCGATCAAAGCAATGATATCACCTGCTTGAGCCGATTCGATCTCGTTACGATCATTCGCATGCATTTCAACCATACGACCTACGCGATCGGTTTTACCTGTAAACGTGTTTAAAACACTGTCGCCTTTTTTGATACGACCGGAGTAAATACGAATAAAGTTCAATGCACCAAAACGGTCATCCATGATTTTGAACACAAGGGCACGGAAAGGACCTTCAGGGTCAACAATCGCGAACTTACCTGTTTCGTTACCATCTTCATCCGTTTCAGGCTGTGGGTTAACTTCAGTAGGATTAGGCAAGTAATCAACTACGCCGTCCAGTACTAATTGCACGCCTTTATTTTTGAAGGAAGAACCTGCATACGTCGGGAAGAAGTCCATTGCAATCGTACCTTTACGAATACAACGCTTTAGATCTTCTACTGAAGGTGTTTCACCATTCAAATAGGCTTCCATCAGATCATCGTCTTGCTCAACAGCCGTTTCAATGAGCTTTTCACGCCATTCTTGAAGCAACTCCACCATATCGGCTGGTACATCTTCAATCTTGTAGCTCATCGGATCACCAGAGTCGTCCCATATCCAAGCTTTTTCAGTTAGAACGTCTACTACACCTACGAAAGTATCTTCTGTACCAATCGGTAGAGTCATAACTAATGGCTTAGCAGCCAGTACATCCTCTACTTGTTTTACTACACGATAAAAGTCTGCACCAATACGGTCTAATTTATTCACGTAAATCAAACGTGATACTTTAGAGTCGTTCGCATAGCGCCAGTTGGTTTCAGATTGTGGCTCAACACCGCCAGAACCGCAGAATACACCGATACCACCATCAAGTACTTTTAATGAACGATAAACTTCGATAGTGAAGTCAACGTGACCTGGGGTATCGATAACATTAAAACGATGACCTTTCCATTGGCAAGTGGTCGCAGCGGATTGAATAGTAATCCCGCGCTCTGCTTCTTGCTCCATGAAGTCCATTGTAGACTCACCATCATGTACCTCACCGAGTTTATGGATTTTACCCGTGAGTTTCAGAATACGTTCAGTTGTTGTGGTTTTGCCCGCGTCGACGTGGGCGAAAATACCGATGTTGCGATAAAGCGAGAGGTCTGTCATATCTATTCTCTAGTTTAAATTCATTAGCCAGCAGGCAGAATGTGTTGGTTAATGCGCTGCGGGAAGTGGGCTAACTCCCACTCATAGCCAAAGTCAATAAGTACTTGATGGCTAATTGCCAAAGCTATATGGGTACAATTACAAAAATCACACCCACGGCAAGGGTGCTGATTGTAGACCAAATTGAAGCAAAGTGGTAATCCCTTAACGCATCGAAAACGTAATATTCAACAGCAATTCATAAAAAAATGTTAGACCCACCCTGAAATAAGCGAGCCTATAGATGAATGTTGTTGATTAAAAAGCTAACTGGTACACCGGAGTATCACTCGTTAAGGGTTAATAGAAGTAGATAATTAGAGTTAAAATACTATTTGATTCAATCATTATGGAGTACTTTAATATAACTCTTATTACATGGTCGTTAGAAAGTATAGTGAAAAAATAGTTCCAACTCACTATTAAAAATCATAATTTTTTTACTTTACTCAAATGGAATCTACGCCCCCCTTTGCTTTATCCAACTCGCTATATTGCACGAGCAACCACTCAGGGTACTTTCATAGTACTGCCCGCTAAGGCTGAGGAAATATATTCACCCGAAACTTTTGGACGCTCTGGGTCTGATGCAGTAATAGTGGAGTAAATAGAGGTTATTGAGCTTGTTTCAACCCTTCCTCTCAAATAAAGGGGAAGGGGTTGAATCGATACTAATGTTAACTTTTGACTAAACGAGATAAGTTATACGCCGCGTCCGCATCACCTTCTTGAGCCGCTTGTTTGAATAGTTTTTCTGCTATTTTATTATCACGACGCACGCCTTTGCCTGTCACGTAGAGAATACCTAGATTATTTTTGGCTTTGGTAAAGCCTCCTTTAGCGGCTTGGGCGTACCATTGCCCCGCCTGTTTATAATCTTGCTCTACCCCTCGTCCATCTTCATACAATAAGGCTAAATTATATTGGGCTTTAGGATATTCTTGGCGAGCCGCACGGCGATACCAACGCGCTGCCTCCCGATAACTTTGCGTAAAACCACCCGAACCTTCTTCATATAATGCTCCAATTAGAAACTGGGCATAACGATCTCCAGAATTGGCTAACTCCAATACATCATTAGGATTCATACCATTGAGATTAATACGCTCGCCACTGGCTTCGGCTTGATGCTGAACTTGACGTATCACTTCAGGATTAGGCTGTGAAGGAGTAAAGGCGTTAGCGATAGTAGGTTCAGGTAATTGCACAGGCATGGGCGCAGCAGCAGGCGCATAATCCGGCACAGGAGTCGGCTCAATAATATAATCATTAGCTGCAATAGTACTTTGCACTGGGTGTTGAGATGGATAAGTCGCTACGGCTTGAGCAGGTTGAGCGCCACTAGGGATCGTCTGTAAGGCTACACGAGCATCTTGTGAACCACGCTTGGCAGCATGTTGCAACCAGTACTTGCCTTGTTTCGTATCAGCTTTAACGCCCTCACCATTCACATACATAACCCCTAACCAATACTGGGCTTCTATATGCCCGCGTTTAGCGGACTCTGTCCCCCAATAGAGGGCACGTTGCATATCTTTACGCCCTAACGTTCCATCGTAATAATACTGGCTTAATAAGTACTGAGCGTCGGGTTCGCCCCCTTGAGCAGAACGATTGAGCCAATAGGTGGATTGCTTTAAATCGCTTTTCACACCTTGCCCCGTTTGGTACATCATAGCTAAATCATACTGAGCACGAGGATGTCCACCTTGTGCGGATTTGAGTACTGCATTAACGGTAGAACTTGCTGTAGTACGCGGAGCGGGAGGTACTTGCGTCGGAATAGCAGGATCAGGCTGCATCCAAGGAGGCGCTTGCTCTTGTAAACGCGAATCGGCATAAGTCGTTTGTGTTAAACCCCAAGTAAGCCCCGAACAAACGGCAATAGTGGTCATCAACCGTAGTGGCATAATAGTTTTCATGGCAAGCCTCTGTCTGTATAACTGCGTCTAAGCAAAACGTGCTTATAAAAAGCGCAATTTATAATTTAGTAAATTTTATACTCAGCCCCCACCGAACCACGGCTGAATTAAACTAGGCTCACTCATCCAAACTTTAAATCACAAAGCCCGACTACATAATGCTCACTATTTAAACTAAAATAATGAACTCATCCCCACCCCCAGAACAATATACTTATAAACGTTGTTTAGGCGGCACTAACGCATTAGCAAACATTAACCCCGCCACAATCGACATAAAGATCAAAAACATCTGCGTACCGGTGGTGGTATTCATTAAGATATTTTCACCCGATACCAGACTATTTAACCCTACATAGACCTTACTACCGGGCACTAACAACACCAAACCCGGCAATAACACTAAATGCGAAGGCTTATTACGTAGCAAAGAATATAAATTGGCATAGACCCCAACAATTAAAGCTCCTACCAACCCCCCCAAGTTCGGTCCAAACCAATGACTCCCCAACATGGCGCCCGAATAAGCAATCCAACCGGACAGTAATCCCCAAAAAGCATCGCGCTGGCTGATTTTAAACGTCACTAATAACGATGCCGTCAAACCTAAAACCGCTAAATAATGCAAACTAGTATAATGACCTAAGCCCACCGTGTATGAAGTACTCCCCCACCATAATTTACCGATTGCCAAACCCAGTATCGTCCCAAAATACAGTTTAAATAAGGTCATAGCCGCATCCATAATCCGCGCCGTACCTGACATTAAATGTCGTGCCGCTAACTCCCGCAATCCCATAGTCAACGACAAACCCGGAATAAAAATAATAATCCCCGACAACACTACAATCGGTACATTTAAGGCAACCCCTAGTGCAGCGACACCACTACCTATCAACGCAATCAACAAGGCTGTCACAGGCTCTAGCATTTCCTCTACTCGTTTGGACTTCAGCGACCATTGAGTAAGAACATAGGCTAACCAACCCGCCAAAGTAGACCCCACAATAGTAATAAAATCCGCCCCACACAACGCTGCAAAACAGGCAGAAGTACTCCCCCACGTCAAAAAATCTAAGCCATCCGAATAAGGGCTTTTTAGCTGATGAATGTGCTCTAAACGCTCAAACCCCTGATCCAAATCCACCTTACCCGCTAGTACTTGCTCTACTAATTCATGCGTACACGCTAACCGATTCAGATCAATACTAGCCGGATACACTCTCGCAATCGTAGTGAACTCCTCATCCGAGCCATGCTCCCAAAAGATAAAATTCATACTGGTCGGCGTGACTAGAAAATTCCCTTTCAACCCTAATTGATGCGTGGTGTCAATCAAGATAGTTTCTAGGCGATGGGCAGGAGTGCCGTACTCGTGCAAAGCCTTACCTAATTTAATAATAAAACGACGAATCCGATTCAGCTCGGTTTTGGTCATACACGCCTCTTAGCTCATGGATTAGATCGAGCCAAGAGTGCCAGAACACCCCAAAATGTCTAGTCCCTTAATCCTGCAATAAGTACTTACCGCGTGAGGGCAAAGCTTGTTTGCCTACCACTTTGACAACGGCTGCCCCCTTCCAAACATATTTAAAAGTATTACGGGATAACACTAGACCATCCGTTCCCGCATAAATCGGGGTACGCTCTTGAAAAGCGTGCTCACCGTCTAACGTAATTAACTCAGCAATCACCTCACCCTTTTTGACCTGCTGCCCTAGCTCGACGGTATAGGCTAATAGCCCCGCTTGTGGAGTTTTAATAAACTCAGTCGCGGCTAAATCGGTGGCTTGAGGAGTACTGGATGGGCTAGGTAAAATCAGATCACCTGCAATTAAGCCTTGTGCTTGGAAAAACGCATACAGGCTTTTAGCATCGGCTTTATTTAATTCATCAAACGTATCAAATTGCCCCCGATATTCTAAAGTCGCTGAATGAGTGGCTTGCAAAATTGGTTTATCTGGAAAGTACTTAGCCAGTTTTACCCATAAATTCGACCATGTTTCATCAAAGGAATGCCCCCCACTAAACTCGCATACCAAGGTCGCGGCTGCCCCCATCCAATCGGATAACGACTGCATCAGATCTGCGGACTGTGGCACAGTAAAAATATGGGGCAATGATTCGCTATCACAATGCAAATCCAGCACTAAATCCGCATCATAAGCTTCTTGCATCACATACCAACGCTGCCATTGCAAAGCGGTAACAGGCTGTTGCTCATTCAACCAATCTTTGATGAGTCCACGTACTTTTTGCACATTGCTTGCAGCATCATCGGTCAAGTACTCCCCCACCCTATCCTCAATAGCGGCATATAAATCCGGCCATTGGCGATTAAAATTCACCCCTGAGCTACGATCATAACGCCCTTGATGTTGCAAAAATCCAATATCGCCCATGCCCAAAGGATTAACCATCGGAAACACTACAAACTGCGCGTTTAATAAACCTTTTTCATCCGCATCAATCAAGTACTTCAACAAATGATGCAAAATTAAAATCCCCGGCTGCTCATCGGCATGTAAAGCCGCTTGCAGGAATACTTTGCGCGGGGCGGGTGAGCCAATTTTGAAATAAGTCAGCTCAGTACGTTTTGCTGGAGCATCACCTTCAATTATTTTTACGATTTTTTGTACGGTCATAGTCCCACTCCTTTGTGTCAAAGTACTTACTTGCCAAGTTCGATTATTTCGCCCTATTCTGCCTTATCTTTTAAAGTACTCGATACCTTTATGTTAGAACTCATTCAACTCTCCAAAGCCTACCGCCAACCAGATGGGCAAAGTACTCCCATATTGACTGATGTAAATTTCAAATTAATGGCGGGGCAATCCGCCGCACTATTGGGGGCTAGTGGTAGTGGTAAGAGTACTTTATTACATTTGATCGCAGGATTAGACAAACCCGACGCTGGTAAAATACTAATTAAAAATCAGTCGATTACTGACTTGAGTGAAAACCAATTGGCGGAGTTACGGCGCAATACGATTAGCTTAGTATTTCAGCAATTTTACCTGATTAGTACCTTGACAGTGGCGGATAATATTCGCTTTCAAGCCCAACTGGCTAAGCGTTATAACGCTCAATGGGAAAGTGAGCTGATTGAGCGTCTAGGTTTAAATAGTCAATTGCAAAAGTACCCGCATCAATTATCCGGAGGTCAACAGCAACGAGTCGCGATTGCCAGAGCGCTACTGCATAAACCTGCTTTGGTACTGGCAGATGAGCCAACGGGTAATTTGGACGAACATAGCAGCGAACAAGTGATGGCGCTCTTGAGTGAGTTAGTCAAACAAGCCGGTAGTGCGCTACTCATGGTCACCCATAGTAAAGTGATGGCGGGTTACCTCGATCAACACTACTGGCTTAAAGCCGGAGTGCTACATACTGAGGCAGTGACATGAGTACTTTAGGTTTAAGCCTCAAAGCCCTACTGAGTCACTACTGGCGCTATCCGTGGCAAGCATTATTTTTACTGGTGGGCTTATGTGCAGGCGTGGGGCTGTGGTCAGCCGTACAAGTGATTAATAGCCACGCCCGTGCCAGCTACGATAACGCTAATCAAGTACTTGGTGCTCAAGCCCATTTTTGGATTCGTGCCCAAGACGGTACTGGGGTCAAAACGGAAGACTACGCCCAATTGCGGCGTTTAGGTTTTCGTGAGGTATATCCTGTGGTGCAAGGAGTCGTCACTACCACGACTAACCAACGCCTGCCGCTGATAGCCACTGACCCGATTGTCTTACCTGTCGAAGCCCTTGAAACCAATACCTCCGCAGTAGAATTTAATGGCTTAGCGTTTATGCAAGCCCCGTATCAAGCATGGTTTCCACCGGATCTCGCCAAAGAGTTGAACCTCCAGCCTAATGATCAAGTCCTGTTAAACTCTGGCTATAGTCTGCCACCTGCCGTTTTGCAAACCCAAGCACAACAAGGGCGGCAAGTACTCTTAGACATCGCCCCCGCTTTACAAGTACTTAAACGTAATACCTTAAGCTATTTAGCCGTCACCCAACTCAGTGCTACTCGACAACACCAATTAGAGCAAGTACTCCCCCAATACTTAAAACTCGTCCCAAATCGGCAAAGTTTAGACCTCACTCAACTGACTCAAAGTCTACATACCCAACTCACGGCTATGAGTTTACTGTCGTTTGCAGTGGGATTATTTATTGCCTTTAATGCGGTGCGGTTTTCATTATGGTATCGCCGCCCGACCTTGCGAACTTTGCGTTTAGTGGGGGTTAGTGTACGCACTTTGACTTTCGCCATCGGGGTAGAAACCCTGATCTGGAGTCTCATCGGTAGCGGTTTAGGGATACTTTTAGGCTATGGTTTGAGCCAAGTACTATTGCCAACAGTGAGTTCGAGTTTGCAATCATTATACGGTGCGAATATGGGCGCGGATATTGTGTTACAACCGAGTACTTTGATCATGGCATGGTTGCTCACTTTGGGGGGATTAATACTCGCGCTCGCTATGCCCCTGTGGCAACAACTACGTTTACCTGTATTACCGAGTAGTTCTTTAAGTACTCACTGGCTGATTGATCAACGCACCCGTAAGTACTTACTGATTGCGTCAATGGTACTGAGTACTTTAGCAATGATTCTCTATCCGTTTATTAGTACCGTGGTACAAGGCTTTGTTTTATTGGGCATAGTACTGTTGGCGGGCGCGTGGGCTTTACCCACTTTATTAGCGTTAAGCCTTAAAGCACTGGAGTACTTACTTCCTAACACTTCCTTTAAAAGTCGCTGGTTGATTCGTGATGGTTGGGCGCAATTGCCTGCGTTACGAACGGCAATGATGGCGTTATTATTGGCTTTAACGGCGAACTTGGGGGTGGAAGCATTGGTGGGAAGTTTCCGTACTTCATTGTCCGATTGGCTGGAGCAACGCTTATCCTCAGATTTGTATGTGCAAGGCAGTAGTCAATTTGATTTACATAAACTCTTAGCTAATCCCACGACTACCGATTGGCTCACAGCGACTAATGAACGAACTCAAGTCACCTTGCGCCTCCAAGATCGCCCCCTGATTTTGCGCGGCATTGATCACACCGCCCCCGATACGAATGATTTGGGCATCACACAATCAGTACCGAATGCGGTAGAGCATTGGCGCAGTTTAGACACCACCAAAAACTGGGTATTGGCTAATGAGCAACTACATTTTTTAGGGGGTAAGGCAGTGGGCGAAGTACTTGAGCTACCCACGCCACAAGGCTTAAAAACCTTTACGATTGCTGCTTTTGTGCATGATTACGGTAATCCGTATTACCAACTTTATATCCCTAATCCAGTACTTAAAACTTATTGGGCGCATCCGGAGCCGTGGAATATTTCACTCTGGCTAAAAAGCCCGAATGATTTACCCAAAGCCGAACAAGCTTTAATCGAGGCTGGCGCCAAAGCGGGCGATTGGACAGCACAACACACTATCAAAGAGGTATCGCTGAAAATTTTTGATCGTACTTTCGCGATGACAGCGGCGATGAATAGTTTGACTTTGTGGGTAGCGGGGATTGCGTTACTCGCCGCACTGATGGCAATTTTGCAGGAACGTTTACCTGAGTTTGCGCAATGGCGAGCTTTAGGGGTTAGTACTACAGAGCAGTGGCTAGTGATGAGTACGCCCTTGTTGATTTGGGCAATGGTGACGTGGTTAGTCTCGATCCCACTGGGCGCTTTATTGTCGTGGATTTTAATTCATAAGCTCAATGTCATGGCGTTTGGTTGGAGTATGCCGCTACTGTGGTCTATGCAACCTGCTGGGGTTTTAGCCTTGATGACTGTGGGGGTGATTGGCTTGACGCTAGTACTGGTGGCTTGGCAATTAAAACGGCAATTACCGCAAGCCTTGGCGCGTTTGGGAGGTCAAGCATGAGAGTACTGTTAGCTTTAATAGTAATGGGTTTAAGTACTTTAAGTTTTGCTGAAAGTGCGACACAAGAGGTGTATCAAGTACTTCGTCAAGATGCCAAGGGTTATGCCGCAGTCACGCCTAATCGTGTGTTTAACTTTCCTCAAGATCACGCGCCCCACCCTGAGTATCGCATTGAATGGTGGTATATCACCGCGAATCTAACCGACCCCAGCGGCAAACCTTGGGGCATTCAATGGACTTTATTTCGTCAATCGTTAAGCCCACAACCTATTTTGACTGGTTGGGAAAGCAATCAAATGTGGATGGCACACGCTGCCCTTTCAACTCCCAATGGCTATTTCCCCGCACAACGGTTTGCTCGTGGCGGCATTGGTCAAGCTGGCGTCAGTACTGAGTCTTTTGCGGCATGGTTGGATGATTGGGCGTGGCAAAGTACTACAATTGAACCTTTTCCCTCGACTTTAAAATTTATGACCGAGGATTGGGCGTTAAACTTTGAACTGCACAGTACTAAGCCGTGGGTACTACAAGGTAATCAAGGCTATAGCCAAAAATCCGCAGGTAATCAAGCCAGTTACTATTACAGCCAACCCCATATTGAAATCACTGGCACAGCTACCCGTAAGGGGCAAAGTACTTCACTCAAAGGTACTGCATGGCTAGATCGGGAATGGAGTTCGCAGCCGCTAGCCCCTAATCAAGCGGGTTGGGATTGGTTTTCGCTGCATTTTAATGATGGCTATGCTTTGATGGTTTATCAATTGCGCCATACTGATGGTAAACATTGGCTCAGTGGCAGTTGGATTGATCCTAAGGGCGTGAGTCAAACCTTAAAGGCGGAGGATATTATTTTAAAGCCGCATGCATTAAGTACCATTGAAGTACTCAAAGCCAAGCAGCGCACGCCTATTCGTTTACCTTTAGAGTGGACGATTGAACTACCAAAACTTAATAAACGCTGGCAGATCACGACACCTTATCCTAATCAATGGATGGCGGCGCAATTTCCGTATTGGGAGGGTGTGGTGGAAGTCGATGGCGGCAAGAGCGGAAGGGGTTATATGGAGTTGACGGGCTATTAGTGTTCACATTGGGAGGTGAGTAACAACCCACCTCTTAGTACCTGACTAGGTACGCGGTAAGGTAACTCCGCGTTGACCTTGGTATTTGCCCCCACGGTCTTTGTAAGACGTTTCACAAATCTGATCAGACTCAAAAAACAGCATTTGCGCCACGCCCTCATTAGCATAAATTTTGGCGGGTAAGGTGGTGGTATTAGAAAACTCTAAAGTCACATGCCCTTCCCACTCTGGTTCTAAGGGCGTTACATTCACTATTATACCACAACGTGCATACGTCGATTTTCCCAAGCATACCGTCAAAACGGAGCGTGGGATTCTAAAGTACTCGACCGTTCTGGCAAGGGCGAATGAGTTGGGCGGAATAATACAAACATCACCAGTAAAATCGACAAAACTATTTTCGTCAAAGTTTTTGGGGTCAACAATCGCGGAATTAATATTGGTGAAAATCTTAAATTCATTAGCGCAACGCACATCGTAGCCATAGCTGGATGTACCGTAGGAGACAATTTTTTCACCCTTGACGTGGCGTACTTGCCCCGGCTCAAAGGGCTCAATCATGCCGTATTGTTCAGCCATCTGCCGAATCCAACGATCTGCTTTTATACTCATGGGGTCACTCCAATGCCACCTTGCTTTTGAAACGGAATACTAATCAGTGGCAATTGTACCTCACCCATTAGATCGTACTGAACCTTGCGCTCACTAAACATACGCGGAATCAGTTGTACGATTTCTGATAGATTTAGTTGAATCGGTAGACCTAATGGAATCGTAGTATGCGCCCCCAAACTCTGCCCTAATTGCTGTTGCCCCTCTGCTACTCGTGCCCCATTGAGAGTGACACTATAGCCTACTCCGCGCAAAGGCAAAGGAAAGGGATTAGGGTTAGTGATCAAAATCGCAATCTCAGCTTGCCCTTGCGTCAATGACACACTTTTTAAATATACGTCTTGCACCGAAATTTTAGGTTGCTCGATTACCCCTGGCACACTGGCACAAGCTGTCAGCCAGTATACTAACCAAAACACTAAGCTTAACTTAGCTAACCTTATGAGTTTCATGTAAAAAGCCCAATACTGATAATTAATAAGCCAAGTACTTTAGAGAACTACCGCTCATTGAGCAACTGTATAGCTAATTAAAGGCTCTATGCAGGGGGTATGAATAAATTTTCAAGCAATTAAAGGAGCATTTTTATAGTTAATTTTCATCTTAGGATGAGTTAAGGCTTTATTATTAATATTTAATTTAAAATTGAGCAGCGATATCTTCTAAAACTAAAAAATAGTATCAAGTTAATATGCTTTACATAGAAATGGAAAAGGCTGCAATACAAGAGTATTGCAGCCTACAAATTAGAAACTATTCATCCTGAACAGCCTAATTAAGTCCGTCCTTGAAAAAATGGCTATGCACCTGAGCATATTCCTATCGAACAGAACCGATGGTCTGCTGTGCGCTATCCTCTTCCTTGGACAGATGAAATCATCCTTTTAGTGCGCGGTGCTACAGGCATCATCCGTGACGTGGTGCGAATCCTTGCCAAACGCTCCATCCTAGAGTGTTTGTTAACGTCCTTGTCAATCATGATGTCCTATGCCGCGTAGTCTAATCACACCTGTTAAACTTAGCTTGAGCCACTGCTCTTAAACCAGAGTTTTTTCAGATAAAAGGTTTCAACGCTTAAAACAAGTATAGTACAAGTTGAATTATTCAGCGTTATTAAAAGTACTATTACTTTATTTGAATTTTATTGATTAAAATCTTATTAATCACAATTAAGTAAGGTTATTAATATCAACCGCTTTTGCAATATAATTATACTATCTGAATATAAAATAAAAAGCCGCACTGGTGCGGCTTTTTATTAGCTTAGTATTAGAACTTACACATTTTGAATTTTAATAGTAGGAAATTTTGCTGTGTAATCTTTAGTCTTAGTTGCTAAATGTGCAGCTGCTTTTCGAGCAATATCCAAATACAGTTGAGTAACAGCCCCATGAGGATCTGCCACGACGGTTGGATTGCCACTGTCCACTTGTTCACGAATATTACGATCAAGGGGTAAGCCACCTAAGTAAGTAACATTATATTGATCCGCCATCCGCTGACCGCCCCCTTCACCGAAAATATGCTCTATCGTGCCACATTGGCTACAAATATGCATACTCATGTTCTCGACAATGCCTAAAATGGGTACTTCAACCTTTTCAAACATTTTCAACCCCTTACGTGCATCAAGTAAGGCAATATCTTGTGGAGTAGTCACAATAATCGCGCCAGAAACGGGGATTTTTTGCGATAAGGTTAATTGAATATCACCTGTTCCAGGCGGTAAGTCGATCACCAAATAATCTAGCTCGCCCCATAGCGTATCATTCAATAATTGCTCAAGCGCCTGTGTCACCATAGGCCCCCGCCAAATCATTGGGGTATCCTCATCAATCAGAAAGCCCATTGACATCGCTTTAATGCCATGATTTTCCATCGGACGAATGGTTTTGCCATCGTCTGATAAGGGCTGACCTTTAATACCTAACATACGTGGCTGACTAGGACCATAGATATCGGCATCCAAAATCCCTACGGTTGCACCATCCGTTTTTAAAGCGAGGGCTAGATTTACGGCAGTAGTCGATTTACCTACTCCTCCTTTACCAGAGGCGACCGCAATAATATTTTTTATTCCGGTTTGGCGTTTGAGGGCTTTTTGGACTGCATGTGCTTCTACTTTTGTAGTGACACTCACCTCAACCGCTAAGCCTAAACCAGCGAGGGTGTTGTTAATAGTTTGAGCTAGCTCGTCCCGATAACTACCTGCTGGATAGCCCAGCACAATTTGGACTTGAATAGCAGAGGTAGTAATCTCTATCCCTTTGACTACTTTAGCACTGATCAGATCTTTATCTAGATAACGTTCCTGTATCGTACTCAACAGGCTTTCTACTTGATCGCGTGTGACGCTCGCCATTATTCCACTCCTCAGGAAACATAAATAAGTGGCGCGATTCTACACTAGTGGAGAAAAACGTCGAAATATGCCTAACAGGGCAAGGACAAGACTAAAAAGTAGTTTTTAACCTACTCTCTATGGGGAAATCTTGCTGCATCAAGCCGGATAATCCTTTATAACAACGCTACTTTATTCACCTATTTCTCAAAGGAACTACCCGATGAAAAAACTATGGACAGTGCTACCGCTCCTAGTGTTATTGACCGCCTGTGGCTCAGCACCTACTACGCCTGACACTACCACTAGCGCCCCACAAGCGACTGCTAGCAATAGTACAAAAGTTACTGATACCCCTGCCGCTAGCATTCCAGAGGCTGACCCACAATCAGTACGTATTCAAAAAGCTGCATATCGGACTACCACAACGGCGGCGGCTCCTGTCGCAACGGATATTACTAGCGTGGTATTTAGCCGCACCTCTAATCGTCGTACTCCTGCCAAACAATGGTTACATAAAGAACTACGTTTAAATCGCGATCTGACCGTCATATTGACCGACTACAATAAACAAGGGCGAGTCACAGGGCGTAAACAAGGCAAACTGACTGAAACTGAGTACTTAGACTTAGCTAATACTTTAAAAAAGGCACAATACCAAACTCTAAATCCCTCCAGTCGCTCCAAAGCACTAGCAGGGAATGTAACCGATATTGTCACTATTAGTACTGCAGGTGATTTTCGTCAATTTAAAGAAGATGAAAAACAACAATTTCCTATAACAATTCAGGCTATTTTCACTCGTTATACTAAAGGGCGCTAATTAATTATTGAGTACTTGGCTAACAGTTTAAAAGTTAGCCAAGTACTTTATTTAATACTTAGCATCTATCGTATTTAACTAATTTATAAACTGGTAAAGAATTAGAAAGAGTAGGAGTGACACCTGTCGGTAAAAGTGACGGTGATATAGCCACCTCTATTAAGTGGATCAAACCTCTTAAATAACTAAAGGAATATTTTCACTATGAGAGTAGCTCTCGCTTCTATTCTGTTATCAACCAGCGTCTTATCTGCTTGCTCTGACTACCAATTGTACTGGGAGGATGCCCCTTACAAAGTGTTCTATATTGATACTCCTAACAATATTACTTTGAATTATGATGTAGGTAAGGGAGGAAGTCTTGGAAGGGTATCCTCTACTGTGGTAGCCGTTGGTAGTAACACTTCTTATGTGGTAGCTAAGCGATTATCGGGCGGTCAAGAGTCTTACTACTATATTGATAAAGCCAAAGACGATCTATACAAAAATCAAGAAGAGATTACACAAGGGCCTTTTAGTGAAAGTGAATTTATCTCTTTAAAAGCGAAGCTACAGTTACCCGAATTTTCTAAATACTTTAAATGATTAGAGTGGGTAATGCTAAAGGCTTATATTGTTTTCGACAACCCAAATCTTTCCTGTATGGTTAGCCTGATAGACCACCACTTTTCCTGCTTCCAGCCTCATTTTTTCATCAGCTGTGACTAAATCAGGTGGGAATAACTCCAAACTCAACAATCGAGGCGGTGTTGCATCCACCTACTGCACCCGATACGTATAAACTTGAGCATCCATCGAAATCTTCAATATCGCCACAAATATCCGTTAATACCTGCCTCGTCACATCCTCAACCATCAATTGAGCAATTATAAGCTATAACATTTCTATAGTTTTCAAGTGTGTGTTCAAAATCAACTAAAGGGGCAGGTATTTTAGTACTATCGGAATGAACAATGGGGCTTATAATGTGTGGGACAGCATAAGGAGTGTAAGATTTGCTATTTGCTTATTAAGATCATGTAGATACAGAACTATTTTTTGTAAGAAAAACTTAAGATTCTTACACCTGTATTTTGTCAGAGGGACTTTAAAAAACAGTTATATAAGACAAATATTTAAAAAGTATTACAATTTTTTATTAGTTTAATCAGTAATTTAGATACGACTTTACGTTTATTACGCTGTCCCGCGAATAAAGTCTTCATTTTGACATAATCTGTCAAAAGAGAATGAAAAAAATCAAAATAGAAGGAGAGAAAGAAACCTGATTAAGTATTTATTAGTAGTATTGTGACGCTCTTTAAAAGCTATTACTGCCATTTTTAAAGAATGTTTTTTAAAAATGTCATTAAAATCAAGTACTTAAATGGTCGGAGCGAGAGGATTTGAACCTCCGACCCCCACAACCCCATTGTGGTGCGCTACCAAGCTGCGCTACGCTCCGAATCAGAAGGCGCACAAGATACCGTAACTACTGCCAAAACACAAGCCTCTTCACCACATT
>JBDKGX010000051.1:0-16804 GCA_039797965.1 Pseudomonadota bacterium | reverse complement strand
CTATGATTAGCGACGCTGCCGATATTCGCTTACAAGCGGAGCGGAGTTATCGAACTGAACAACAAAAATCCAAAAGTACTCGCTGATATTCATCAGGAGGATTTAATCGATGAATTGAGGGTAAACCCTAAGTACTTTAGGTGAATAGCTAATAAAACGTTAGATTGAAATTAACAGCTTTAAGTAACTCACTTTCACGCTCTAAATCCGCTACTAGTAAAGGGCGTTGCTCTTCTATATTAGGCTCGGCTAAATAAAGTACTAAACTGTTTTCACGCGCTTTAATGCGATCAATCCTGATAGCTACTAAATTACGTGCTCGATGCAGTAAGACGGATAATCGTAACAGTACAACTAAATAAAGGGCTTGTTGGTGATCATTAGGGTCTAGCAAACCAAATAATTTAGTGGACACTTTACTACGATGCATACGGACTAAAGTACTTAACCAATGCTGCTCTTCGGTAGAAAAGCCCGGCAAATCCACGTTATCAATTAAGTACGCACCGTGTTTTTGATGGCTATCATGGGAAATAATCAAACCAATCTCGTGTAATTCGGCTGCCCATGCTAATAAATCTTGCGAGCTAGTAGTTAACTTCCAATCATCACGGCAACGTTGGAACAAATGATCTACGGTTTGACGTACTGCACTAGCTTGATGTAGATCAACACTAAAACGGGTTTGTAACGCCTTAATGGCTGCTCCTCGAATATCGCCGGGTTTGGAGCGTTGCAGTCGATCAAATACCAAACCTTCTCGCAGTGCCCAATCGGACACCTGCATTTTATTAATACCGAGTGATTCAAATACTGCAATTAAAATCGCTAAACCGCCCGCAAAGACAGGTTTACGCTCATCACTCAAGCCCGCTAAGCGTACCTTTTCTAAATACCCAGCATTGATAAAATGCTCACGTAAGGTATACAGATGCTCAAGCGTAATATGAAACGGGGATAAACCATTCTGTTGAAGTACTTTTTGCACAGTACGAATAGTCCCCGACGCCCCCGTTGCTGTTTCCCAACCTAGACTTTGGTACTTTTGGCGAATGGGTACTAGCGGTAGTTGAGCCGCACGAATCGCTTTCTTAAAAGATTGACTGTCAAATTTGCCATCAGGGAAAAACTGCTCCGTCATACTAACACAGCCCATTTTCAGGCTTTCAAGGTACAGAGCATCTAAACCACGACCAATAATTAGCTCAGTACTCCCCCCCCCAATATCCATCACAAAACGATTACCTGTAGTGGTTTCGTTTTCAAGAAAGTGAGCCACACCTAAATAAATCAGACGCGCCTCCTCATGACCACTGATAATGGCAATAGGATGCCCTAGAGCTACCTCGGCTTGACGAATAAATTCTCGCGCACTACTGGCTAATCTTAGTGTATTAGTACCTACTGCAATGACACGATCCGAAGGCAAACCACGTAAACGCTCTCCAAAGCGTTGCAAACAAGCTAAAGCACGTTGTTGTGCAGTGGGGGATAAATTATTGTCAGCATCTAGACCACTGCCTAAACGCACACTCTCACGTAATCGATCAACGACTTTAATATGACCATCAGGCGAGGGTTTAACCACAATCATGTGGAAGCTATTGGAGCCTAAGTCAATAGCGGCAAGATGCTGACCTGAGAACATAGTTAAAGCGCCATAATGGCATCAACTTCAACACCCACCCCTCGCGGTAAAGCCGCTACACCAATCGCAGCACGAGCGGGATACGGAGCGTTAAAGTACTGCTGCATAACCTCATTCACTTTGGCAAAGTTACCTAAATCCGTCAAAAACACATGAACTTTGACACAATTATCTAAAGTTCCCCCAGCTGCCTCAGCAACAGCTGCTAGGTTTTTAAAAACTTGATGAGCTTGTGCCACGATATCTCCCTCAATCACTTGCATAGTCACAGGATCTAGAGGAATCTGACCGGATAGAAAGACTAAGTTATTTACTTTTACTGCTTGGGAATAAGGGCCAATCGCAGCAGGCGCATTCTTAGACTCAATGATTGTTTTTTGCATTAGGTATTAATTCCTTCAGTAATTCGTTCAACTTTGGTGATGTCAGGGATATGGTTTAATTGGCGCATGACCTTGTCAACTTGATCTAAATTATGCACCCACAACACCCATTTAGTTTCTTTGATGTAAGTATCACCGCTTGTATGAATATCTTCAATATTGACGTGTTGTTGCGCCAAAGCAGAGGTAATCTGCCTCAAAACACCCACCACATTATGTGCATAGGTTTTAACCCCAGCTTTGTATAATTGATCTGGCTGCTGTTCAGCCCAATCTACTTCCATAATATCGTTTGCATCTACCTGAGCATGTAAATGTGGACAGCTTTGCCTGTGTAATATTAAGCCCAGTAAAGGATCTAAATAGGCTTCTAAAGAATCACCCGGAATGGGATAACAACAGTTTGCAAATTGAGTAGCCAACCCTTGTGAACCTTGGATGACTAAACGCTCTCCAGAATCAGTTTCAGTAGTATTACTAGCCTCCTCTGTCAAACGCTTAGCGATTAAAGCGGCTGAGTACTCTTTTTTACCAATAGCGCACAACAACATGGGCAAGTCTTTGAGCGATAAACTGGTTAATAACGTTTCTAACCGTTGCTGATCTAAGGTTTCTACCGTTATATGCGCCGTTTTCAGTGCCTTATTCAGCAGTACTTTACCTAAGCGGGTAAAATCATCCGCACTTTGCTGTCGCTGCCAATTACGTAAAGCCACCCGTGCTCGAGGTGTCACTACATAATCTAACCAGCTCAATTGAGGTAATGCATGTTTATCCGTTAGGATCTTGACCGTTGCACCATTCGGAATTTTGGTACGCAAGGGCATTTCTACCCCATCCACCTCGCCCGCCACACAGTGATCGCCAATATCGGTATGAATAGCATAGGCAAAATCAACTAAGGTCGCTCCTGCAGGAAACTCCTTAATATCCCCTTGAGGCGTAAAGGCATAAACTTCTGATAGGAATAACGCACTTTGAATATAGTTATGAAACTCTAATGGGTTTTCAGCAAAGCTTGATAACTCTCGCACTTGTTCTAGCCAGCGCTCTACAGCAGCTTCAGCAATTTTGCCATTACCGCGTTTATTCAGCTCTGGATGGCGCCATGCAGCTGCAATCCCATATTGAGAGACTTGAAACATGTCACGGGTTTGGATTTGAATGCGTAATATGTTGTCCAAAGACTCTTTTTTGGAGCGATAGACACAAGTCTGCAAAGCCTGAAAACCATAAGTTTGATGAGGATGAGCAATAAAATCATTCATACCCCCTAATTTAGGTCGATATAACGAATGCACTAAACCTAAAGCTCGATAACACTCATCAATGGTTCCCACCACAATACGAATTTCAATAATTTTTTTCTGGTCGCGGAAACTACCTTCACCCTGCTTTAAACGCTCATAGACACGATAGAGATTTTTTTCCCATAGAAAAACATTAGCACTAGGAATAGGATCCTGTAAGGCATTGCTAATATTTTTAATGATTTCATCATGCTGCTCTTTATGAGCATTCATATAAGCATCAAGGGACTCTTGTAAAATCACTGAGCGCCACGGATGCATATTACGAAAGGCTAGTAATTGCATTTCACGCCGAATGACATTCAGTCCCATGCGCTGAGCCAAGGGTACATAAACGGCAATCGTTTCTTTGGCAATACGTTGGCGAGCGGAAAGAGATTGATGCTCTAAAGTACGTAAATTATGTAACCGATCAGCAAGCTTAACGAGTACTACTCGATAATCATCCGCAAAGTACTCCATCATTTTGCGAAAACTCGCTATGACGGCGTCTTGTTTAGTTTCAAAATTACGCTTATCTAGTTTAGTCACACCATCGACTAAACGAGCAACATCAGGGTTGGCTAATCGTGCAATATCATCAACCGTGTAGGGCGTGTCTTCCACTACATCGTGCAGTAATGCAGCACTTAAGGTATCCGCATCTACACGCATACCTGCTAATAAAATGGCAACACTTAAAGGATGAGTAATATACAGCTCACCCGATTTACGTGTGACACCTTGATGGGCGAGATCGGCTAGCTTATAAGCATTATGTACCCGCTCAATATCAGCGGGAACCATATAGCGCTCGATCAAATGCATTAGCTCATCAAGCAAAAAGATAGGGTCAGACATCATCATCTTACACCTGTTTTTTGTGGCTCAAGCTAATGAGGATCAGATGGGAATTTAGAAACGAATACGTGGTGTATGTTCTTTAGTAATACTATAATTATCTAAGTGACCCTCAGCGATTTCGCGTAGTGCGATAACGGTGGGCTTATCATCTAATGCCTCAACTAAAGGTTGAGCACCATTGGCGAGAGCATGTGCTCGATGAGAGGCTTTTAATACCAACTCAAAACTATTCTCAACCTTTCCCAAACAATCTTCTACAGTTACGCGTGCCATAATCCTAAAACCCCGTCGTTTATATCAATTGACTGCTAATCTTTCATTATAACCAGCTAACTATAAAAAAGAATACTACTGTTGCATTTTAGCATGCACTAAAACTTACCGCTGTGGTAACCGCGGTAAGTTGACCAAAGGTTTAATATTTAAGGCGGGCGTAATACGTTTTCTGAGCAGCCTCACGTGCTTGACGCAAAGTATAAATACCTTGCTCAGCCAATAAAGGAATCATACGCAAAAAAACTTCAGCCGTTACCATAGCATCCCCCATCGCAGTATGACGCCCCAAAATAGTAATATTAAAGCGCTCTGCAATCGCCTCTAGTCGATGAGAAGCTTGATTGGGATGCAGTACTGCTGATAACAACAACGTATCTAAGACAGGTTGCTCAAATACGACTCCAGTACTTTGTTCTTTTAATTGCAAAAAGCGCATATCAAAGGCGGCATTATGCGCTACCAACACCGTATCACGTGTAAAGGCATAAAAGGCAGGGAGTACTTTATCGATCGTAGGTTGACCTTTAACCATTTCAGGTTGAATACCATGAATAGGAATAGAGGCGGGAGGAATTGGTTTTTTAGGATCTACTAACTGCTCAAAACCTTCATTTTGAAGCAACTTATTATTCACAATACGCATAGCACCAATTTGAATAATCTCATCGCCTTGCGCAGGATTTAAGCCTGTGGTTTCAGTATCAAAAACCGTATAGGCTAATTCGGACAACTTACAATCCTCTAACGACCGCGATTGCTCAGTAGATTGGAATAAGTCGAAATCATAATACTCAGGCCGACTTTCGGTTTTAAGCAAAGTACTCGCATCTAATTGCTCCTGAGGTGATGCTAGAGGCAATAGAAAACGGAAAAAGACTAGCCCCTTTTCAACATCACGCTCACACCACAATGCACCACTATGGCGGTCAATCACATCTTGAACTGTTAAAGAGCTAGCTTCATTACCAATTTTTAACGGTTCTACTTCCCAACCTACCAACTGTTCAATGCTTTTAGCATCACCTTGCCACACTAAATCTAAGTGAGCATGATTAGTATCAGCTACTTGTAAACGCAATTGCACTGTACTCAAACCAAAATGGTGTTGTAGGCGCTGTACCAACCCCTGCAAGGCTTGAATCATGGAAAAACTTTCCACCTTCAGCCATAAGCTATGGTTAACATCGACTTCCTCTGCTTGAAGTCCAGTACTTTCTAAACGCTTAATAGTCACTGCAATTAAATCAGCTCCTAACATATCTTCTAAAGGCCAACGGCTCATAAAGTTTTCTGCTGAGGACGTTTTTAGATCACTGATACGCTGGCTTAAAGCATGGGTTTCTTCACGCAATACGCTTAATAAACGTTCTCGCATGTCCGCATCAACCTCTGGATACTCCAGTACTTCAAGTGCGGCTTGCATATTAGCCACTGCGGCACGACTACCTTCAGTCAAAGTACTGAGTGCACGATCTTTATAGGACTCCACTTCAAAATCTTTAGTAATATTATCCAACATGAGGACAAAACCTGTCATTTCAGGTTTTTCTTGAGCATTCTCCACCACACCCCTTACTGGAGCGACCTGTACACGTAATAATTGCCCTGAGGGCGAAGTGGTTACGAATTGTGCTGAAGGCGAAGCAGCTCCTCGTTGCAAACGGCGCTGAATGTTTTCTAAGGCATGTGCGACTAATGTTCGTTCAAATACTCCATAAATAGAGCGTCCCAATCCAATAATCTCAGCCCCACCTGCAACATTGGGTAATTGTGAAAAGGTTCTAAACTGCATTCGAGCGCGATTGTTATATAGCAAAATCCGCCCATCAAGATTGCACACCACTACACTTTTGGTCAGTTCAGACATTAGGGCGGCTAAACGATTTTTTTCTAATTCGGTATTACGTGCCGCCTCTTGAACACGGCTATCCATTTCCTCACGTAAGGCTTCACGTTGTTGAACGAGTTGATTAAATAAGTCCGTCAAGCGCCGATTTTCCAAGCTACCACTAGGTACTAATTGGCGTTTTACATCCGTGCCCAAGAGTACTTGAGCTTCCTCACACAAACGCGCTGGAGCGGTCATAAAATAACCCACTAACCAACGTAGTGCCATTCCCACCGCAATCAGCGAAACCGCCCACATCCCCATTAATAATACCAAGCGTGGACCAATCGCATTCACAATCGCAGAGCGCTCATTTTCAGCCAACGTTGACCAGATTAAGCCACCTGTGACTAATAACCACACTAAGCAAATAGCCCCAATGACCGCTACCCCCAAAGCTACGCGCGGGTCAAACTTTCTCATGTACTGCTCTCCACAATATCACGTACTTTTTGCACTAGCTCCTTGGTAGAAAAGGGTTTCAGAATATAATCACTCGCCCCTAAGGCTTTACCTTTAGCGATATCCGTATCACGACCTTTGGCAGTGAGCATAATAATAGGTAAATGCTGATAAGCCTCTTGAGCCCGTAACTCTTGGCACACATCAAATCCCGTTTTTTTGGGCATCATGACATCAAGTAATATTAAATCAGGGGCTTCATTGGCAACTTGATCTAGAGCTTCTTGACCATTATGGGCGACTAGTACTCTAAAACCTTCTCGCTTCATTAGAAACTCTAATGAAATAAGGATATTAGGTTCATCGTCAGCGATTAAAATCGTGCGAATCATAGTATCTCCTCCAATTATTTCGCTAATTCTTTTACTTGCTACTCATGAGCCAATCTAGGTAAGAAGAAGCCAAAGCAGGCTCCCTGCCCCAGTTCTGAGTGTAACCACATATGCCCGCCAAAATGCTCGACGATTTGTCGACTAATAGGTAATCCCAATCCTGTACCTTGTTGTACGCCATTATCGGCTTGGCGAAATTTCTCAAACACTAAAGCCTGTTGTTCAGGCGCTATACCAATCCCATTATCGAGTACTTCAATCGTGATACCTTCAGGGGCATCTTTTAAAGCGACCGTCACTTGTCCTGTTTGAGAGGGAACAAATTTTAAAGCATTGGATAATAAATTTAGGACAACTTGTAGCAATCGATCCGCATCGGCGCGCAATACAGCTACAGTCTCTGGGGTTTTTAATTGTAATGATACGCCTTTTTCAAGATAAGACGCACTCATACTGGTAGCCGCTTGATGAATAATGGCCTTCATATCGACGTCGGTAGTATGCCACTCAGCATGTCCCCCCTCGATTTTAGCCATATCCAGTACTTGATTAACTAAGCGTCCCAAACGCTCCGCCTCAGCCAAGATAATGCCCATAAACTGCTCACGCTGCTCCCATTCCATATCAGGATCATCCAACATCAATTCAGTTAAAGCACGGATTGAAGTTAAAGGGGTACGTAGCTCATGCGTAACAGATGACATAAAGTCATCCTTTAAATGATCTAAGCTTTTGAGCTGCTCATTAGCGGCGCGTAATTCGGCAGTAGCTTGCTCTAAGGATAAGGATTTTTCTTCCAAGGCTTTGGAATAAGCTCGTAACTGTGAGGCCTCCTCCAAAATATGCATGACATCCTCAAGCTCTAATGGCTCTTCATCCACCACGGACTCGACCATAGTACGCGCTGAAGCACTGCCAATAGCACCTGATAATTGAGTTTCCACGAAATGAACGAGCTGAGCATTCGGTTGTAATTGTTCGAGGGTCAAACCTTGATATTGGGCATACTGCTTGAATAATAAAGTACTCCGGTCTTGCCCCAAAAACCGCATCATGAGTTGCATTAAGTCTTGTACTTGAGCCTGCCCCTGCCAAAATACGGGGGCTGAATGAGTTTTGCGCTTAAATACATCAACAAATAATAAGGCTTGACTAGTTTCACGAGCAGAGGGTTGTTTCCACAGTGACATACCTACATAAGCCACTATGTTGAGCCACAAACTCCAAAATAATGCATGAGTTAAATTGTCTAACCCCGTGAGACCTAAAAACTGCTCTGGCTTTAATAAGGCAATACCAAATGGTCCTTCGTTAATAAAACTAGTATCCATCCAACCTGATTTAGCAATCGAAGGTAACATGAGGGTATACCCCCACATCACAAATCCTAACAATAATCCTCCCCAAGCTCCTTTTTCAGTGCCCCCCTTCCAGTACATGCCGCCAAAAAAGCTAGGGGCAAATTGGGCAACAGCGGCAAAACTGATTAAGCCAATGCTCACTAAAGCATACGCATCACCCGCCACTTTAAAGTACACATATCCCAGTAAAAGTAAGATTAAAATTGCACCGCGTCTAATCCATAAAATGATCTGAGTCAGATCAGAACACTGTAGCAATCCAAAACCATTGCGCTTGAGTAACCATGGCATAATCAAATCATTACATAACATAGTAGCGACTGCGGTAGCCTCGACAATGACCATACCCGTTGCAGCCGAAACCCCCCCGATAAAGGCTAATAATGCCAGCCATTCATAACCACTGTGTAAAGGTAACGATAAGACAAATAAGTCAGCATTTCCCTGCCCTACTCCAAACGTGATTAAACCTGCTAAAGCAATCGGTAACACAAAAATATTAATGAGGACTAGATACAGGGGAAACATCCAAACGGCGCGCTTGAGATGCTTTTCGTCAACAGCTTCCACCACCATGACTTGAAATTGACGAGGCAATAACAACATGGATAACAGGGACAACAACAGCAGGGAAAACCATTGAATATGGGCTAAGGGATTTGCAGGAGTATTAAAGCTAAATAAGGCATTTAAATGCCCAATAGCCTGAGCTTGCCTGAAAATATCACTCATGCCATTAAACAAATAGTAGGTCACAAAAACGCCCACCGCTATAAAACCAATGAGTTTAATAACTGACTCAAACGCAATAGCGGCTACCATTCCCTCGTGACGCTCATGGCTATCTAGGTGCCTAGCACCAAACATAATGGTAAACCCAACCAATAATAACGCTATATAAAAAGTACTATCTTGCCACCAATGACTGGGATATAGCACCGTACTATTTAGAGGGGTTGTTAACATTTGATAGCCACTCGCAATAGCTTTTAATTGCAAGGCTAAATAAGGAATGATGCCCACGAGGGTAATGAGTGTAACTAGACTAGCTAAACGCTGACTTTTGCCATAGCGACTCGCAATAAAGTCAGCAATAGAGGTAATACGGTAGGTTTTGGCGATACGGATCATTTTACGAATCACCAACCAGCCCAAAATCATGGCTAAGGTGGGGCCTAAATAAATCGGTAAAAACCAAACACCACTATTCGCAGCTCGTCCTACGCTGCCAAAATACGTCCAAGCCGTACAATACACTGCCATTGATAGCGCATAGACCCAAGGATTATTAATCCATGATCGTCCTTTTAAAGCAGCACGATCAGCACTATAGGCAATTGCAAAAAGTATTAATAAGTAGGTAAAGGCTACCCCAATGACTAGGCTAGTACTGAGCATAGCCTAATCCTCATCAGGGGTGCGCTCGATAATCCAAGCTAACCCCACCACTAAAACCACCCAAACTATAAACAATCCCAGCGGGAATAAAGGAATCCCACCCCAAGTAACACTATGACTCCACAACAACAGTAAAGGAAAATTGAGTAACGATACTGCTAATAGAAACCAACCGATTAAACGCTGATTTAATGGCTTTGTAATCATATTTTCCTCCTGCGTTGTTAGTGAAGTACTCAGTAGTACGGATCAACATTAACCGTTTTTAAAGTTACGCTCCATTAGAGTTTGTGCGGTAGACACCACCTCAAACGCATCTTTTAAATGGCGACGCTCCAAAGCCGATAGGCTTTCCGGTGCTAAATAGTTATCAGGTTTTAAACCATGCTGAATTTGACGAGCTTGATGCTTCAACCGCACCATACTAATAAACTCTAAAGCATCTCTGAGGTCACTGGCATCACTAGCATTGAGCGCTTTCATTTCAGTGAGAGTATCAATACGCTCAAATGTATTAGTCTGAGGAATACCATTAACTAAGGTATACACCCGTACCAAATCAATAATAGGGGTAGTACCCCGTTTTTTCATATCCATGACTTTTTCACCCGTACCTTGTTTTTCAAGGATAAAGCCTTTGAAAAACCCTAAAGGGGGTTGAAAAGTCAGAGCATTACTTGATAGCAAGGCTTTAAATAAACTGGCTCGTGGGGTACGAGATAAAACGTCATTACGTAACTCGGTCACTAAACTTTCATCACCCGACACCCAGCGAAAATCGAAGAAAATACTAGCATTCAGTAAGGCTTGAGGTTCTGGAGTATCAATCCAGTTACGGAACTGCTCACGCCACACTTTTAAAGGCTGACGCCATTGTGGATTAGTCGCCATAATATTGCCCGGACAGTACTCATAACCACAAGCATTCATCCCATCACTGACAAACTGAGCCACTTGAGCAAAATAGGGGTCATGTAATTCCGGAATAAATTTGTCCGAAATAATCATGCCATTGTCTTGGTCACTATGTGCCGTTTGCTCACGACGCCCCATAGAACCTGCCACAATATAAGCATAAGGTACGGGAGGTGGTCCCCATTGCTCCTCTGCCAATACAATCAGACGACGCATGATCGCTTGACCAATCGAGCTAATCGCATGACCAATATCATAAGCAGGCAAACCATTCCGAACCATACGAACTAAGGCTTGCGGTAAGTGAGAGCTTAAACGCTGTAAGGCATCAACATCATTAGCAGCATGAATATCACCTACCAAAAATACTGCATTATGACTTTGCTGACGTAACAAGTCTGATGCGGATACGACGCCTAATGGATTACCCTCTTTATCTGCAATCGGAACGTGACGAATATTACGTCGAGCCATCATTAATAAGGCTTCAGAGGCTTTTTCTTCTGGAGATAGTACTAAGGGATTTGGCGTCATAATCGTGGTAATCGCCTCATCCACACTGAGACCCGCCGCAATAACCTTAGCTCTAAAATCTTGATCCGTTACCAAGCCACACAACTTTTGTTGTGTATCGAGGATTAATGCTATGCCGTTTTTAGTCTGAGTCATTTGCGCGGCAGTATCACGAATCGATGTCGACAATGGCACGGATAATGCGGGACGCATTAACTCCGCAACTTGCATATTGAGCAAATTATAGTCCTGCTGATTGAGGTCTTGAATCGCAGCACGTAAACGCTCAGGTTTGCGGTCAGAGAAGTACTTACGTACTTTCTCATTATCGTTAATTAAACGAGTAAACAACTCCCCTGGCAGCACATAAAACAGCGTATCCTCAATAGTCTTAACATCGGAAGACACCAAATGATCGGGAGACATTAAGGAGCGATAGCCAACCCAATCACCATCCGCAAAACGACCATATAAAGAACCATCTGCTTTAGTTACCTCAATACCACCAGTACGGATAAAGCGCAATACATCGTTATGTTCACCAATACGATGGATATAGGTATCACGGGGTATATATTCAGACTTTACTACCTGCATAATTTCTTCTAACCACTGTGCAGGCAGACCTACTAGCGGAATACTTTGACTTAAGTAATCCCGCATTTCTAATTGTTCGATGCTACTCATTCTCTTCGTCTCAACCTTAACATTCTCAGCAAACAGCTTTTCAGCCCACGTCACTTCTTATAGCAAACCCTAACGTGCTAACACTATGGGTGCATTGAGGAAAGTCATTATTTTGCTGCATTGCAGCAAAAAATTATAGTAAATACGATAAAACGTGGGTAGGTAATAGCTGATTGAGGCAGTTCATGTGCCCTAAAGGGCAGGTGCGCTTAAAGCAGGGACTACAGTCCAAACCTAAGCTCACGATCTTTGCATCGGGATGAAGAGGAGGCGTGAACGAGGGGTCAGTCGAACCATAAAGAGCAATTACTGGCGTACCCACTGCGGCTGCCATATGCATTAAACCAGAATCATTGGAAAGGACTTTAGTACTTAATGCTAATAGAGTCAGCGCCTCTAATAAGGACGTCTGACCTGCTAAACTCTGTAAATCAGCATGAAGTACTTGAGCTGTAATGGTGTTACACACCTCTTGGTCTTTTTGAGAACCTAATAAAAGTACTTGCCAACCCTTAGCTAACATTTGCTCGGCTACGGTTGCAAAGTAATTAGCAGGCCAACGTTTAGCCTCACCATACTCTGCTCCGGGACACAACGTTAAAATAGGACGAGTATTATCCAGCCTAAATTGATTCAGGATTTTTTTTAGCTGATCGGCTGATAAATTAATGCTAGGAAAAGAGTACTCGATAGGATAATGATTAGGTGGATAAGCTAAAGCTACAAAGCGCATCACGGTCATGGGTAACTGCTGTTTGTCTAACTCACGTCTATCGTTTAGTAAACCGTAGCGTAGTTCACCCTTAAAACCTGTACGTTTAGGAATGCCTGCCCAAAAGGGGATAAGTGCGGATTTAAACGAGTTAGGCAATACAATTGCCCAATCATATTGACGAGCTTTGAGCTGTTGAGCTAATTGATAGCGCCCTTTTAGATTCAGCTCGCCATGTTGAAAGGGTAGCTCAATGCCTTCACTCACTTCTGGCATAACGGCTAAAAGGGGCAAACTCCATTGGGGAGCCAGTACTTCAATAACAAGTGAAGGATATTGTTGTTTAAGCGCCATGAATAAGCTCTGCGCCATCATCATATCGCCGACCCATGAAGGACCAATAATCAGACAGCGCCGAGGAGTACTCACGCTTAATCTACCAAGCGATACAAAGTACCGCAATACGGACAACGCACAGACTGTTGAGTACTTTGCTCAATAGGCAAAAAGACTCGTGGATGAGCACACCAAATAGCCGTGTTATCACGAGGGCAATGGAGTGGTAGTTCAGAGCGTTGGATCACCACATCACGCTCAGTTCCTAAACGCTCATAATCATTGACGTTTGGAGTACTCATCGCTGCTAATCCTTATACTAAAGTGAGCCACTCGCCATAACGATCATTACATTTACCTTTGACGACATCAAAGTATAAACTTTGGAGTTTTTGGGTAATCGGGCCACGAATACCAGTACCAATCGGGCGACGATCTAGCTCACGAATCGGCGTGACCTCTGCAGCAGTGCCCGTGAAAAACGCTTCATCCGCGATATACACTTCATCACGAGTAATACGTTTTTCACGTACTTCAATGCCAAGATCTTTACATAATTGGAGAATCGTACGACGAGTAATACCGTCTAAAGCTGAAGTCAAATCAGGTGTGTAGATAATGCCGTCTTTGACAAGGAAGAAATTCTCGCCACTACCTTCTGCTACATAGCCCTCTGGGTCAAGCAGCAAAGCTTCATCATAGCCATCATCTAAGGCTTCACGTAATGCCAGCATGGAATTGATGTAATTACCATTAGCTTTAGCTTTACACATGGATACATTGACATGGTGGCGGGTGTAAGAGGACGTTTTAATACGGATACCTTTTTCCATATTATCCGCACCTAGATAAGCTCCCCATGTCCATGCAGCAACCATAGTATGTACTTTGAGATTATCTGCCCGTAAGCCCATCCCCTCTGAGCCATAAAAACACATAGGACGCAAATAAGCAGAATCCAGTTTATTTTCACGTACCACTAAACGTTGGGCTTCGTTTAACTCATCCGCACTAAAGCCTACTGACATACGCATGATTTTGGCAGAATTGAGTAAACGCTGAGTGTGCTCTTTGAGGCGGAAAATCGCAGTGCCCTCAGCCGTTTGGTAGGCACGCACCCCTTCAAATACACCCATACCATAGTGCAGAGTGTGAGTAAGCACATGAGTCTTAGCCTCGCGCCAAGGTACTAATTCGCCATCTAACCAAATAACACCGTCACGATCCGCCATTGACATGCTTATACTCTCCACAGAGGTTTATAAAGATAAGAATCTTTAGAGCATATCATGTGGCTGATTAAGGATTCTAGAGAGAGCAAAGTCAATAGGAGTACTTTATGATCAAGTACTCCTATACATGAGTTAAGATCGGTTATTAATGTGTGGCAGTATGGATGTAATAGTCATTATCGCTATAGCTTTCAAAATCCACATCATTCGCACCATTATAAGCCACGACTGTAGGTGCCGTAGGCTGTTCTGTTTGAATGTAAGCCGTCTGATTATCACTGGAGCGACGAATATAATTTTGGGTAGGTAGATTTTGATAATTGGTAGCGTAAGTAGTAGTGATACGGTTTTTAGACTCTTTTTTACTAGCTGGCTTTTTAGTCGATAAAGATGCTTTTTGAATACCCGTATCTGCCTTAAGATCCGCATGAGTATCTTTACCAACATAGTAGCTAGAAGCCGTACTGTCAGTGTCCGTAGTATTAGCGGCGTAAGTGGCGCCCACTTGAGTAGTCGATTTAGCTAACTGTTCTAGGCGGTAGTACTCTGCCATCACTTTAACAACATAGTTTTGTGTTTCACGGTAAGGGGGAATACCACCATGCTTATCTACGGCTCCAGGACCTGCATTATAGCCTGCTAGCGCTAACTGTTTGTTACCATTAAAGCGCTGCAACATTTGCGCTAAATATTTAGCGCCCCCTTTAATATTATCACTAGGCTCATAACTATTAGACACTCCCATTAAATCGGCAGTACCTGGCATGAGCTGCATTAAGCCTTGTGCGCCTACGGGTGAGGCTGCTTGATGGTTAAAGCATGACTCTTGGCGAATTACCGCTCTAATTAAATTTTCTTCCACACCATAAGCACGAGCATAAGTACGGATCACAGGTAAATGGGCTTGGGCTTTCTTTTCAATTTGAGCCGCACTCCAAGAGCCACATCCCTTTGGTGCAGTTGAAATAGTGGAAGGTATGTAATCTACTTGAGACACACCCGCAAAGGAGCCATAACTATCAGATTGAGTGGTGGTTTTGCGGCGCTTAGAAGGGGCTGGACTCCCGTACTTAGCTACTAATTTAACTTTTTTGCCGACGACTTTAGTGTTGGTTAACCATTGCTTGCCGTTGTTATCTACATATAAATAGATTTCTGCGCTAACCGTATGACTAAAGAAAAAGCCCATGCAAGTGGCAGCCATCAGGGGGAGGCGATTACTTGAAAAACATGGTGTTTTTATATTCATCATTATTGTTCGTCTATTGTTATTTTTTAGTCAAAATAATGACAGGGGGCAAAAGTCAATTGCCAGTTTTAAGCAGCATTAAAACATCGAGTCAAACAAGGTAGCAATTTTAGGTGATAGACGGACACTCTATGGGTATTGATGGTCATATCAAAACCTAGGACTAACCATTGGAAACTGAACCGGAGATGAACTAGTCATAGTATAATTTTCATTATAGAATCCTCCTGCTAATGAGCAAAAGGTATTCATAAGGATCGTGATGCCGTCTTGTGGGCTTTGGTTGACACGGCTAAAGCCCACATTCTGTTTGAGTACTTCCAGTACTCAGTGCAACAAACGTTTATTCGCTAAACTAAACGGCGCAATCAGTGTATCAAACTTTGTCCCATCCTCAGCTAACATTTGATAACTACCTTGCATAGCACCAATCGGTGTATCTAGTACTACTCCACTGGTATAACGAAAGCCCTCGTTAGGAGCCAGTAGGGGTTGCTCACCCACTACTCCGTCGCCTCGCACTTGTTGCTCATGCCCATTGGCATCCGTGATGATCCAATGTCGACTCAGTAATTTCGCTGCCACTAAACCGCGATTAATAATAGTAATAGTGTAAGAAAAGACATAACGGTCACGCTCAGGCTCAGACTCTTGCTCTAAGTACTCAGCCGCTACTGATACTTCAATATGATAACGCTCCGTCACAATAGCTCTCCCATTAATCTATAACACCACTAGATTATCACGATGAATTAGTTCAGCCGAATCCACGTATCCCAATAATTTCTCAATTTCTTTCGAAGGTTGGCGCTTAATTTTTTCAGCTTCTTCACTAGAGTAATTAGTCAAACCTTTAGCAATAATTTGACCATTAGACGCAAAACAGCCCACTACATCACCACGCTCAAAAGTGCCCTCCAGATGAGTGACACCAATAGGCAACAAACTCTTGCCTGTATTGAGAATGGCGTTAGTTGCCCCTTCATCCAAATACAATTTACCGCGCATTTGGAGTTGGCTCGCAATCCACTGTTTGCGTGCTACTAACGTTTCTTGGTCAGCAATCAGTAAAGTACCCAGCTGTTCGCCTGTTTGAATACGCTCTAGTACTAGAGGCTCACGCCCTGAGGCAATAATCGTAGCACACCCTGAGGTTGCCGCCCTTTGAGCAGCGAGTACTTTAGTACGCATACCCCCACTGCCGATAATAGTCCCAGCACCACCCGCACAAGCCACCAATGACTCATCACTCGCTCGAC
>JBDKGX010000050.1:0-16919 GCA_039797965.1 Pseudomonadota bacterium | reverse complement strand
TTTCACCGGAAATTCTTTTGAACTTACTACTCAATCTTAACTACTTGATTTCTCTTTCGTTTTTGTTTGCATCGCGTCGTTCAGAGATGCGCATTATACGGATTCAGAACCCTTCGTCAACTCCTTTAGCAAAGTTTTTTTACATTCTTTTTTGGAGCCTCGACATAAGTTGCTGATACCACTTATCAACCTACTGATTCATTTAAAATTAATAAAACTCTAAATTTTTAGTCCAAGTACTCGCCAATCTAACCCTTTAGCCTGACAAGCTAACGTAATATCTTCAGGTTCACAGTTAAGACCTATTGCTAAAGCACTTTTTGCATACTCGGGAAGATTATTTTGTTCACTCAAATGCATCCCAATCACTTGTTGAAGACGTTCAGTATGAATTTCCTTAAGTACTTGTGTGGCTTGCTCATTAGCTAGGTGCCCTAAAGTACTAGCTACCCGCTTCTTAAGTTGATAATGATACGAACCCGTCGCTAGCATTTGAGTATCGTAGTTACACTCCAAGAGTAAACCATCAATATCAGCAAGCTGATCTTTAATAAAAGGGGTTAACATACCTGTATCAGTTAACATGCCTAAACGTGACTCACCATTTGAAACTACAAACTGACAAGGCTCTCGAGCATCATGTGGTACGGGAAAGGGGTTTAACTCTAAATCTTGAATACTAAAGGCTTCGTGAATATTGATAGGGTAGAAGCGAGCGAAGTCAGTATCTCGCATACTATTATAAGTACCAATACTGCTCCAGACAGGGATTCGATAGCGTCGAGATAAACGCCCTACTCCATTAGCATGGTCACCATGCTCATGAGTGACTACAATAGCGTTTAGTGATTCGGGGTTACAGGCTAAGCGCCATAAGCGCTTTTCAACTTCACCTAAAGAAAACCCGCAGTCGACTAAAATGCGGGTTTTACCAGATTCGATTAACGTTGCATTACCTTTACTGCCGCTACCTAAAGAGGCAAATCGTAACATTACAACTCAAGATCTAATTTCAATTGGTTCATTAACTTCTCAGCCGTTGCAGCTTTAGCGTTTTTCTCTGGGAAGATGCCTACAAAGGTCACATTGTCTTTTTGAGCTACTTTTACACTGTAGACCTGATCATCCTCTTGAACAGTATTTTCCTTTTCAAGACCTAAAGCTCGATTGAGCCAACCTTTGCGTGGAATGAAAGTATCATCACCTGCATTATGCAAAACCGTATAAGAAGCCTTTTCTACATCTTTACTTTGAATGCGTAAATCCACACCTGGTAATAATGTCTCAAGCCGTTTCCATACCTCGCCTGCAGGTTCAGTCGTAGCAATCGCGCTAGTCCCATCACTCAACTTAATAAGTTTAACCTGACGACCTACACTGGTCTCTTGAGGAGTCGGCGCAAAAGTAGGATCAAAATCGGGCGTACTAAGCCCTGGTGGAATAGCTAAAGCTTTAACACTTTTACTCCCACGATAGGCAACAGTGTCATCCACTGAATCCAATTTAAAGGCAGAACAACCCGCTAATAGACTGACTACTAAAACGGTAACACCTAGTTGTATCTGTAAAGGAGTGGGCTGGAGCTTCATAATTCGTTGTATCTCTTAAACGTTAAAACTGCACATTAGCGGCACGCATAGCCTGACGTACAGCCTCATGATGCTGCGCTGATAATGGCGTTAATGGCAAGCGAATCCCTTCCTCGTGACCATAGCCCATTTGAGCTAAAGCCCATTTCACCGGAATCGGATTAGCCTCCACAAAGAGTGTAGAATGAAGAGCACGCATAGGGGCATCCAGACGCTCCGCTTCAGCACGATTACCCGATAAAGCTGCTGAACACATTTGATGCATCAGAGCAGGTGTAACATTGGCAGTTACTGAAATATTGCCCTTACCGCCTAATAAAATAAATTCTAGCGCAGTAGCATCATCACCACTTAAAGCCAAAAAGTCGGAACTACAACGCTGCATAATGTCTTTAGCACGCTCTAAATTCCCTGTAGCTTCTTTAATACCAATAATATTACTGATTTTAGATAAGCGCTCGACGGTATCAGGCAACATATCGCATACAGTGCGTCCGGGAACATTGTAGAGAATTTGTGGAATAGCTACCGCTTCAGCAATCGCTTTAAAATGGCGATACAACCCCTCTTGAGTGGGTTTATTGTAATAAGGTGTTACCAATAAACAGGCATCCGCGCCTACTTCTTTAGCGGCTTGCGTTAGCTCAATCGCTTCATAAGTACTATTAGAGCCTGTACCTGCAATCACGGGAATTTTACCCTGAACTAGCTCTACCACCTGCTTAATAACATCCACATGTTCAGCATGAGATAAAGTGGCTGACTCACCTGTAGTACCCACCGCTACAATCGCATCGGTACCATTATCAATATGAAACCCAACTAAAGCCTCTAATGCCGCATTATCCACCGCCCCCGTCGAGGTCATCGGTGTAATCATAGCCACCATACTGCCGCGCAACATGCAATCCCTCCAATCAATAATATGCTGCGAGTCATACTACTTGATGCAGGCAATTGAATACAAGCAACACACCTTATTAATGCATGCTTGAAGATAAACGCCCCATAATTCGTGCTTGTCGCTGACCTTCCTCTCCTAATGTATCCATTAGTACTTGTTGAGCAGATAGCGGCAACTCCCATTCAGCAGGTCTTAACCGCTCATAATGCCCTGTAGCATCCAACATCCAAGCATAGGAATTATCTTGTAAATAAATCTCAAAAGCCTCATGACGCACACGGTTACGAAGCTCAGGATCAAGAATAGGAAAAGCAATTTCCACTCGCCTAAAGAAATTTCGAGGCATCCAATCGGCACTAGAGCAATACAACTCTTCTTTATTATCATTTAAAAAATAAAACACGCGAGGATGCTCTAGAAAACGCCCCATTACCGAGCGCACTCGAATATTGTCTGATACCCCAATAATGCCCGGACGCAAACAACAAATACCCCGCACAATTAGCTCGATCTTTACCCCAGCATTAGAAGCCCGATACAGCGCCTCAATCACTTGCGGTTCAATCAAAGCATTCATCCGTGCCATGATTAATGCTTTTTTACCTGCTTTAGCATGATTTGTTTCACGCTCAATTTTACTCAAGATCGAGCTATGCAGACGGAAAGGAGAATCTAAAATCCGTTTTAGCCCCTTCATCCGCCCTAAACCTGTTAATAAGTGAAAGACCTTATGAACATCTTCACCAATATCAGGATTACAGGTAAATAAAGCAAAATCGGTATAAGCTTTTGACGTCCCTGCATGATAATTACCTGTAGCCATATGGACATATTGGCGTAAGTTGCCATTTTCACGCCTTACCACCATGCAAATTTTGGCATGAGTTTTATAGCCCACCACACCATAAACTACATGTACACCTGCCTGCTGTAGCTGATTCGTGAGATCAATATTGGCTTCTTCATCAAAACGAGCACGTAACTCCACCACCGCAGTCACATCCTTACCTAAACGTGCTGCCTTGATTAATTGATCCACTAGTACTGATTTTTTACCCGTACGATAAAGGGTGATTTTTATAGCCAGTACTTCAGGATCCACCGCTGCTTGTGATAAGAAATCAAGCATGGGTTTAAATGCTTGATAAGGTTGATGAATCAGTACATCACCTTCTCGAATCTTATCAAACATGTTAATTTTCGCCGTCGGACGCTCTAAAGCCCCTGGTGCAAAAGGGGTAAAATGTAATTCTGGGCGATCAATCAGGTCATAAACCGTCATTAACCGATGCAAATTAACAGGGCCATCCACCTGATATAAATCGGCTTGTGTTAGATGAAATTGCTCTAGCAAAAATTCAATATTGGTTCGAGGACAAGACGCAGCAACCTCTAAGCGTACTGCTGAACCATAATTACGATGAGGTAACTCACCCTGCATTGCCTTTAAAAGATCGTCAATCTCCTCCTCGTCCACATACATATTACTATTACGCGTCAGACGAAATTGATGACAACCCAGTACTTCTAAACTAGGAAATAGTCGATCAATAAAAGCGTGTAAAATCGAGGAGAGAAACACAAAACTATCGGCGCTAGGTGCTATTTCAGCAGGTAAACGAATAATACGGGGTAAAGTGCGAGGTGCTTGCACAATCGCCATCTCAACCTCACGACCAAAGGCATTAGCTCCTGATAAATTCACCACAAAGTTAAGGCTTTTATTAATAACATTGGGAAAAGGATGGGAGGGGTCAAGACTCAAAGGGCTCAATAATAAACGTAATTCACGATCAAAGTACTCAGACAACCACTGCAATTGTGCCTCTGACCATTCACTGCGACGCACAAAATAAATATCAGCCTCCGCTAACGCTGGAATCATTTCCTCATTAAGTACTCGATATTGACGCTCCACCAAGTGATGAGCACGCTCACTAATAGCCGCCAATAACTCCGGCGCTGTCAATTCATCCGCATTATTGAGGACAACACCTAGCTCGTGTTGCTCTTTAATGCTACCTACTCGTACTTCAAAGAACTCATCCAAATTCGCACTGGATATACACAAGTACTTTAAACGTTCTAACGCAGGTAACGCTTTATCCTGAGCTAGCTCCAAGACTCTGGCATTAAAAGCCAACACACTTAGCTCACGATTCAAAAAGTACTCTGGTTTATTTAATTGCGACTCTGGCATGACGACCTCTTTATCCTGAAATGGACACTCAATAGCTGTGCAGAGCTTAGTATCCAAGCATGACAATCCTGTGACAGATTACTTATAACCCTATTTAAGCTTCACACCACTAATACCGTAGTGTTTGAGCTTTTCTTGATTTATCGAAAGTAGCCTTTCATTCTAATGGTTATTTGCTGAGCGAAAGTTAAACCACACTATGATTGAACTCAACCAACCTGTTCCAGACTTCAGTGCCCCTAGTACTTCCAATAGATTATTTAAGTTATCTGAGCATCAAGGACAAAATGTAGTCATTTATTTTTATCCTAAAGACAACACGCCAGGCTGTACCACCGAAAGCCAAAATTTTCGTGATTTTTATGATGAATTTCAGGCGCTCAATACTATTATTGTGGGGGTCTCTCGTGATAGCTTACGTTCTCATGAAAATTTTAAAGCTAAACACCAACTTCCTTTTGAATTAATTGCTGATCCCGATGAAACTCTTTCTCGTGCCTTTGATGTCATTAAACTAAAGTCCTTATACGGCAAACAATACCTTGGGATTGAACGTAGTACTTTCTTAATCGATGCTGCGGGCATATTGCGACGCGAATGGCGTAAGGTACGTGTACCTGAGCATGTTGAGTCCGTTTTAGTGGCAGTACAATCCCTTCCTACTCTAATTAAAAATGAATAAACTCATAAAACTACTATGACACAAACCAATTCAACGACTCGTTTATTCGTGCTAGACACTAATGTTTTAATGCACGACGCTACGGCTTTATTTCGCTTTCAGGAACACGACATTTTCCTACCGATGGTGGTATTGGAGGAGCTAGATCGTGGCAAAAAAGGGGTTTCCGATGTAGCGCGAAATGTGCGCCAAGTCAGCCGTTTTTTGGATGAACTCCTTCAAGCAGCGGACCTCAATAATCTAGATAAAGGTATCCCCCTCCAAGCTCAAGCGTTAGGTCTAGATAAAACCACTAAAGCTCCAACGGGACATCTGTATTTCCAAACCAAACCTCTAACGACAGACTTACCCACATTACTACCGGGTAACTCGCCTGATAACACCATTTTAGAAGTCGCTCTACAACTGCAACGCCAGCATACCGAGCGTGAAGTCATTTTGGTGTCTAAGGATATTAACTTACGTATTAAAGCCACGATTGTGGGTTTAATGGCTGAAGATTATCTCAATGACCGAGTACTGGAAGATGCGGATTTATTACCTGTCGGCTATCACCAAGTGCCTGCTGATTTTTGGTCAAATCACAGCAAGTCCATGCAATCATGGCAACAACAAGGTCGTACTTTCTACAAATTAACAGGCCCTCTTACACAAGAATGGTATCCGGGTGAGTTTGTCTTTCAAGACGAGGAAGGGGGCTTACAAGCGATTGTGCGCCAACGGTTTGCGGATCATGTGATTATTGAAACCATTCAAGACTATACCGAAAAGCGTCGAGCGGTCTGGGGTATCAATGCGCGTAATCGCCAACAAAACTTTGCGCTAAACCTATTGATGGATCCTGATATTGATCTAGTGACTTTATTAGGTGCGGCAGGTACGGGTAAAACTTTATTGACCTTGGCGGCAGGTCTGGCGCAAACGCTAGATGAGCAGCTTTATAAAGAAATCATTATGACGCGCGTCACCGTTCCAGTCGGTGAAGATATTGGTTTCTTACCGGGGACTGAGGAAGAAAAAATGGCTCCTTGGATGGGTGCACTGATGGATAATCTTGAAGTACTCACTCAACCCAGCGCAGGTGCTAAATGGGCGCGGCAGTCCACTGACGAATTTTTAATGAGTAAGATTAAAATCAAGTCATTAAACTTCATGCGCGGTCGTACTTTCCTCAATCGCTATTTGATTTTAGATGAGGCACAAAATCTCACCTCAAAACAAATGAAAACCTTAATTACCCGTGCTGGACCAGGCACTAAAGTCGTGTGCCTAGGTAATATCGGGCAGATTGATACCCCTTATTTGACTGAAACTTCATCAGGTTTAACTTATGTAGTGGATAAGTTTAAATCTTGGGGTTATAGCGGTCATGTTACCTTACAACGCGGTGAACGCTCACGTTTGGCTGATTTTGCCTCAGATAATTTATAGGAATTACCGTAATGGAATTTTTACATAACTTAGTACAAGGGCTATTACATCTGATCTACGACTGGGGTTATTGGGGTATTTTCTTTTTAATGACCCTAGAGTCTACGGTATTTCCCATTCCTAGTGAGTTAGTAGTAGCGCCCGCCGGTTATTGGGTGGCACAAGGTAAAATGAATTTCTTTATGGTTGTGCTAGCCTCTACCGCAGGAAGTTTATGTGGCGCTTCGATTAACTACTTGGTATCCATGTGGGTAGGTCGACCCTTTTTACAAAAATACGGTAAGTACTTTTTTGTAAAACCAGAAACACTGGAAAAAACCGAGCGCTTTTTCGTAAAGCACGGTGCCATTTCTACCTTTACGGGACGATTATTACCAGTGATCCGCCATTTGATCTCGATTCCAGCCGGATTAGCGCGGATGAACTTTAGTCATTTTGTGTTTTATACTGTCATAGGCTCAGCACTATGGTCGACTATTTTAGCGGTATTTGGTTACTTTATTGGAGACAATGAAGCGGCTATTAAACAAAACATTATGCCACTCACAATCAGCGTAATTGCTTTTGTAGGTTTGTTAGTAGCAGGCTATTATTTTTGGCAAAAACGTCAAGCTAATCAGTAATCCCAAAAAAGTACTCGTTATTAATAGCGAGTACTTTAGTTAATCGTTGTACTCATTATTCAAAGCATAACAAAACGACTTTCTCTAGCACTCAAAGCCATCGCATCCATCACTCGCATATTCGCCCACGACTCCGTTAAGTCCATAGGAACTAGTTGCCCACTATTAATCGCTTTAGCAAACTCATCGGCTTGCAAACTGTATTGGTCTTGCGGATCAAAGGTATGTTCTTCCTTAGCGGTTGTTGTTTGTAGCCATAAACGAGTACTTTGGTCAGGCGGCGCATTAAAGGGAATTTCCATTTCAATTCGCCCTATTGTGCCAAAAATATTGACCCGTTGATAAGGTGTCATTTGAGTAGCACAGATAAAGCTAGCGTGTCCTATACCAAAATCTATTAGCCCTGAAGTTAGACGATCAATCCCAAATTGAGGATCATACTCACTCAAACCACAAACTCGTTTAGGCTCAGCCTCAAATAAAAAACGCGCGAGTGATACGCCATAACAACCAATATCCATTAACGCCCCACCGCCTAATTCTGGTTTATTGCGAATATTAGTGGGGTCATTATTAAAATATGAAAAGACCGTTTGAATCGCTTTTAACTCGCCAATCGTTTTATTTTGTACCAGTACTTTTGCCATTTGCCATTGTGGATGGAAACGATACATAAATGCCTCCATCACTTTGGGGCGAGGCGTGGGGAGATTAGCGTAAAATCTTCCTAGCTCCAGTACTTGAGCATTATTCAGCCCAATCGGCTTTTCACACAGCACATGCTTACCCGCTTGTAGAGCTTTTTGAGTCCACTCTACATGCTGATCATTAGGCAGAGGAATATAGACAATATGAATTGCAGGGTCTGCTAGTAAAGCCTCATAAGAATCATAAGCATGAGGAATATTAAGTTCTTCCGCAACTCGTTTAGCCTTTTCAATAGTTCGCGATGCTATGCCATAAACATGGGCAGTTTGGCTTTTTTGTAGGGCTGGAATCACTTTTTTCTGGGCAATTTTAGCGGTACTTAAAATGCCCCAATTCAATTTAGTGCTATTCATTTATTTCTCCCATTCCTCCAAAAGCTTATCTAATCTTTTCGCGGATACTGGTTTAGCTGTCCCTAACTCTTGGGCAAACAACGATACTCTAAACTCCTCCAGCATCCAGCGAAACTCTATCACCTCTTTACTCAATACTCGATTCGCTTTGACATAAGTTAAGTACTTTTGCCAATACGCAGTGATTTGCTGACGTAACGCTAAATCTTTATGTGGCTCTAGTTTTAGCTTTTCTAAACGCCTTTGAATCGCTTTTAAATAGCGGGGATAGTGACGTAAATGTTCAGACTCAACCTGATCTAAAAAGCCCACATAGACTAAATGATCGAGCTGCTCATTCATATCATTAACGGCATCAATCATTAATGCGGAGTACTTAGCTTTTAAATGCTTGCGAATATCATGATATGCCTCAAATGCAGGTACAATTAAGCGAGATAGCTCCTGAGCTTGCGGAAAAATACTTTTACGTGCTGCTAAAATAGCTTTTTGGAAATCGGCTTGTTTGCGAATATCCAAGTACTCTTTAAACGCTTGACGGAATGTATAACGCGCTACACTTTCACGTAATTCATCACATTTTCCCGTTGCGGCATATTGCATACATAATTTCGGCAAGGCGGGAATATGCTTTGCAATATCGCGTAACTCACTGGGCAGTGCTAATTGGAACAAACGCAATACGCCATTTCTATGCGCTTGATGTGCCTCCCACTCGGAATCAAATAACTCAATCGCTACATGATCGCCTTTATCCACCAACGCAGGCCAAGCGCGAAGTTTCATATGGCTGGTTTCAATCCAATGTACTTCAGGTAAATCGCCAAAATCCCATGTTTTAATTTGATCACGCTCAATATTAATCATAGGCTGAGTACTTAACTGTTCGCGAGTTTGCTGGCGTACTTTATTTTGCAACGCATTTAAGTCACGACCTTGCTGCACTACAACCCCAGCATTATCCACTACCTCAAAGCGCATCATTAGATGATGAGGTAATTCGACTTGCTCCCATGCGTCTTTAGGGATAGTGGTGCCACTCATGCGTAATAATTGTTTAGCCATTGCCTCGCTCAAACTCACCGCCTCACTGGGGTGAACGGCCTCCAAACACGCGAGGGCGTAATCGGGAGCAGGCACAAAGTTCTTACGAATGTATTTGGGCAAACCGCGAATCATTGCCGTGATTTTTTCTTCGAGTAACCCCGGCACTAAGTACTCAAAGCGTTCTGGGGTCAATTGATTGAGTGCTAATAAGGGTACTCGTGCGGTCACACCATCATCTTCTGCTTTGGGATCAAAATGATAGTTAAGCGGCAACACCATGCCTTGTACGTGCAACGTATCAGGGAATTGATTACTCTTTTCGTGATCAGCCTCACGTTGCATGAGGTAATCTAAGGTTAAATAAAGTACTTTGGGGTCTTTAGCTTCTGCCTGTTTGCGCCAACGCTCAAACGCATGTCCGGTAAACACATTCTCAGGAATACGTTGCTCAAAAAAATCAAACAATAATTGCTCATCCGCCAAAATATCACGTCGCCGCCCCTTAGCCTCCAGCTCCTCGACTTTAGCAATAAGCTCTTCATTATGTTTAGCATACGCCCCCGTCGCATTGTATTCGCCATACACCAGCGCATGACGAATAAATAATTGCCGACTAACCATCGGGTCAATCGCGCCAAAACTGATTTTGCGTTTGGGAATAATCGTAATCCCATACAATGAAGTCCGTTCATAAGCAGCGACGTTGGCAGGCTTTTGTTCCCAATGCGGCTCAGTGTAATGATGTTTAATTAAATGTCGTCCGAACTCCTCAATCCATTCGGGCTGAATTTTGGCAACAGTGCGACCGTATAACTTAGTGGTTTCAACCAATTCGGCGGCCATAATCCACTGCGGATTTTTCTTTTTCAGATGCGAGCCGGGGAAGATCATAAACTTGCGTCCATTCGCCCCCTGATACTGAAAATCCTCGTCTTTCAGACCTATATTACCCAGCAAGCCTGATAGTAAAGCCCGATGAATCGCATTGTACTCAGCGTCCTTTTCATTCTCTTTTAGATCACTTTCAAGCAAAGTACTTTTGATTTGATAATGAATATCTTCCCATTCTTGAATCCGTACCCACGATAGAAATTCACGCTTGGATTGTTTACGAAACTGCCCTTTAGAATTTGCGGCTTTTTGCTCTTTGATGTAATTCCATAGATTCAAATAGCTTAAAAAGTCGGAATCTTCGTTTTTAAAACGTGCGTGTTTTTCATCAGCTGCTTGTTGTTTATCGAGCGGTCGTTCACGAGGGTCTTGTACGGCTAAAGCGGCAACAATGACGAGTACTTCTTTTAAAGCCCCCTCTTTTTCAGCCGTGAGCAACATACGTCCATAGCGTGGGTCGAGTGGTAGGCGTGATAGGGTTTGTCCCAATGGCGTGACATTATAATCATCATCCACCGCGCCAATTTCAAACAGCAATTTATAGCCATCACGAATTAGGCGTACATCGGGCTTTTCTACAAACGGAAACTGCTCAATATCACCTAAGCGCATGGTCTCCATTTGTAAAATAACGGAGGCCAAATTGGTACGTAGAATCTCAGGCTCAGTAAAGAGCGGACGATCTTTAAAATCATCTTCGCTATAAAGCCGTATGGCAATCCCATCCGATACCCGTCCGCAACGTCCTGAACGCTGATTGGCAGAGGCTTGGGAAATCTTTTCAATCGGTAAACGCTGAATGCCCGCCCGCCATGAGTAACGCGAAATACGCGCTAATCCGGTATCCACCACATATTTAATCCCCGGCACGGTCAACGAGGTTTCTGCCACATTGGTCGCGAGTACTACTCGTGGTCGTCCGTGGGGTTCAAAAATACGATGTTGTTCCTCAGCCGTAAGACGAGCAAATAACGGGAGTACTTCATAAGCAGGGGGCAGACGTTTGGTGAGCGCTTCAGCCGTTTCACGAATTTCGCGCTCACCTGACATAAATACTAAAATGTCGCCACTACCTTCACGGCGTAGCTCATCGACTGCATCAATAATAGCGTCGGTAATATCACGCTCATCGTCATCATCACTTTCAATGTCAATCAGGGGGCGATAACGAAGTTCTACCGGATAAGTCCGCCCCGACACCATTAAAATCGGCGCACCCTCAAAATGATTCGCAAAACGCTCAGGATCAATAGTGGCAGAAGTAATAATAACTTTAAGATCACGACGTTTAGGCAATAGCCATTTTAAATAGCCCAGTAGAAAATCAATATTGAGACTACGCTCGTGTGCTTCATCAATAATTAGGGTGTCATAATCATTTAGATAGCGATCTTGTTGAGTTTCAGCGAGCAAAATCCCATCAGTCATCAGTTTCACATAACTACTGGGCTGGATTTTATCTTGAAAGCGGACTTTATAACCCACGTGTTGCCCTAATGGAGTTTCTAATTCTTCGGCGATACGCTCCGCCACACTACGTGCAGCAATACGCCGTGGTTGAGTATGACCAATAAACCCATCAATCCCCCGCCCTGCTTCTAAGCACATTTTAGGTAATTGAGTCGTTTTGCCCGACCCTGTTTCACCACAAATAATCACGACTTGATTGCGTTTAATAGCCTCAATAATTTCATCGCGTCGTTGTGCAACAGGTAAATCGGCGGGGTATTTAGGAATAGGTAAATTTTGAATACGTTGATTGCGTTTGGTAACGGAGTCAGCTAAGCGCTTTTGCACACGCTCTAAGCGTTTTTCATCTACAGTACTTTGCCGCTCTAATACTTGTAATTCGCGGCGCAACGCAAAGCGATCACCACCCAGTACTTTAGATAATTGAGCAAATAACGGTTTGAGGGATTGTTGTTGTTGGGATTTCACACTAATGCGCCCTATGTGAGTCTAACGGCAAAGGGCGCATTATACGGCGATTAAGCTACCTTCGCAGCTTGTACTTGTAATTGGTCAACATGCATAGCTGCACGAGAAATGGCTTCATCACCACAGTACTCTTGTACCACGGTATTACGTGTACCTCGTTTAGCTTTATAGAGTGCACGCTCTACTGCATTAATGAGGACGGCGGGGTAAATCATATCGGTAGGCGTTTGGACTTCATTCGAACGTGCAGGGGTCGGATAGCAAAACGATACACCAATACTAATCGTTAAGTAGCGCTCAAATTGCCCATTCGCATGTTCAATATTTAAACCCTCAATAGCCTCACGCATCCGCTCAGCCAGTACTAAAGCATCATCAATATGAGTACTAGGTAATAACACCGCAAACTCATCGCCACCATAACGCACCACTACATCCGAGGTACGCTTAGCAATTTTGCGCAACTCCATAGCAATACGCTTAAGACATTGATCGCCTGCTTCATGACCTTGCATTTCATTAAATAATCTAAAGTGATCGACATCCACCATAAGGAGCGCAATGGCATCACCTGAACGAGCGGCACGCTGCCACTCTACTTTGAGGGCTTGTTCAAAGTAACGTTTATTAGGAATTAAAGTGACAGGGTCTTTATTAGTTTGCTCCAATAAACTTTGTTGTAATGAACCTAAGCGTATCAGGAGTTTGCCTAAAGTATGTGCTAATGCCAAAGTGCCCACCCCTAACATTAATGCGGCTACCGCCAAAGCACTTTGACCTAACTCACCTACAATCGACAAATTTAATAAAATGGGTACTAATAAAATCGCTACTTGAATATACATATAAGTTCGCGAAATCATAAATAATGGCAAACTCACTAACATGATCAAAGCCAGAATGACCACATGAATCGCTTGCACGCTGATATTATTAGAAAATAAAACTAACCCCGTCGCACCCCACAAAGTACTAATCAAAGTGGTATACATAATATAACGGTTAAGCAAGGCATCCATTTGATAGTTGGTATAGTTATAGGTCGGCTTAAACTCTAAATCCAACATCCAACGCATCGCATTAGAGGCTAAAATAGCGACATACCAAATCCCAATGAGAAGTATATATTCAACATGAGCAACTAATGAAATGGCTGCGAAAAAAGTTGCACCAATTAAATTACTCCACAAATAGATTGAACCATATTGATTAAGAAAGCTTATCTGCTCGTGAACTTGATGCACCGTAATAGGGTGCTGCTCAGATGTGGCTAATCGTTTCATATTATTTTTATTACGTTTAGGGTTAAAACGCACCGAATTTTGGCTCAACACGGTAAACTCAACACTCGTCTAAAGCTGGGTTTTTTTGAGTATAGTGCATGCCACGGAGCTTGCTCGGTGTGGGGTTATTTTTATCATTCTAAACTAACTTTGCCTTGACCCTTTGATCAAGTCTAGCGAAAACCGATATAACGTTATTAGTTTGATTTCTTTCAGAGTTTATTAAACTGAGCTTCAGGTTAAGTACTTAGTAGCATTATTTGGCTGCTAGGCTCAAAGAGTACTTAATCTCAATATAAATTAATATTTAGGCGGTTGATTCCTTGCGTTAAGGGCATACACTAAAGCTATTAACCTTTTTGATTTTCAGGAGTACTTAGCATGGATACCGTTTTAGAAGTGGAAAACATCCGTTGTGGTGGTTGTGTTAACACTATTACTCGCAAACTCATGAGCGATGAACGAATTACTGATGTAAAGGTCGATATAGAAGCTCAAACCATTACTGTTAGTAGTGAAGAAGATGTCAAAGCCAGTGCCGAAGCGCTGCTATTCAGTTTAGGCTACCCCTTACGTGGTAGCGTGCAAGGTTTGGAGTCATTTAAAGAAAAAGCACGTTCGGTAGTAAGTTGTGCCATTGGACGCATGGACAGTACTAAAACTTAATACCCAACTCATCATAATAATCCGATAAGGATAGGGTATATGAAATATCTAATTGCCTTGACCCTGAGTTTAGGGATCAGCTCTGTGAACTTAGCATGGGCAGAAGACGCAACGACTCCCTCTGCAACTGATACATCAGAACTAGATGCTGGGGATGATCCTGCTCAAGCCCTACAAGATTTATGTAAAAGCTACGTTAAAGACGGTACTATTGCCGAAACTGAACTTAATCAATGTTTATCAGGCATGACCGCTTTATCTAATCCCATGCCTGAACCATTGCCTTTTATGGATGAGGAAAATGAAGCCACTGCCACGCCTAGCGCAGAGCAAGCCAATGATCCTGATCCTGAAGCTTTGGTAAAAGATGAAATTGTGGACAAACCAGATCCACAAGCCGAACAACTCAGCGTACAGTAATTCATGGCTCTGCTAAACCTTCGTAATATCCTGCTTGAAAATGGCGATAATCGCCTGTTTGACCATATTGATCTGCAAATCGAAGCGGGTGAACGCTTGTGTTTAGTAGGGCGTAATGGCACAGGGAAATCCACTTTAATGAAACTCCTGTGTCGTGAAGTACTCCCTGATGAGGGTGAATTTATTGTAGCGGGTAATGTACGCATTACTCGTTTACAACAAGATGTTCCTGAAGGCAGTGACATTACGGTTTTCAATCTAGTCGCTGAAGGACTAGGCGAGGTAGCCATACTATTACAGCGCTATCATGCCTTGAGCCATCAAATAGCCAGTACACCCTCAGATCATTCATTACTCCATGAATTACATGAAGTCCAACAACAAATTGACGACCTTAATGGTTGGCAACTCAATCAACGCGTTGAAACCGTTATTTCTCGTCTCGATCTAGAGGCTGATGCCAAATTCAGCGATTTATCGGGCGGTTGGAAGCGTCGGGCTTTACTGGCACGAGCTTTAGTCGCTGAGCCAGACTTATTGTTACTCGATGAGCCTACTAACCATTTAGATATACCTGCGATTGAATGGCTAGAAAGCTATCTTCTGAGTTTTAAAGGTACTTTGCTATTTGTTAGCCATGACCGCTCTTTTGTACAAAAACTAGCAACCCGCATTATTGAGCTAGACCGCGGCAAACTCACTAGTTGGTCAGGTAACTTTGCAAAGTACCAAGAAGGTAAACAAGCCGCTTTAGAAGCCGAAGCCACGCAAAATGCGCTATTTGATAAAAAGATCGCCCAAGAAGAAGTCTGGATTCGCCAAGGAATTAAAGCCCGCCGTACTCGTAATGAAGGTCGGGTAAGACGCTTAGAGTCGCTACGTTTAGAGTACTCAGCCCGTCGCAATGTGCAAGGCAAAACCAAAGCCCAAATCGAGCAAGCCTCCAAATCGGGTAAGTTGGTGGCAGATATTCAACATCTGAGCTATTCATTTAATCAAAACGAGTACTTAATTAAAGACTTTAGTACGGTCATTATGCGGGGCGATAAGCTTGGCATTATTGGTCCTAATGGGGTAGGCAAAACAACTCTAATCAAATTGATTTTAGGGCAACTCCAACCCTCTTCCGGTAAAGTCACGTTAGGTACTAAGATCGAATTAGCCTACTTTGACCAGCATCGTGATCAATTTGATGAGGAGGCTAATCTACGAGATAACTTAGTTAAAGATGCGGATTTTGTGGAAATCAATGGTCAGCGTAAGCATGTGATTAGTTACCTGCAAGATTTTCTATTTACTCCGTTACAAATTCAAAAACCAGTCAAAGTACTTTCTGGGGGCGAACGTAATCGCTTGCTCTTAGCTCGCTTATTTTCCAGACCCTCTAACTTATTAGTACTCGATGAGCCGACCAATGATCTCGATGCTGAAACATTAGAGTTATTAGAAGAACTATTGATTGAGTATCAAGGTACGGTGTTACTGATTAGCCATGATCGTAGCTTTTTGAACCAAGTCGTCACACGCTCCTTAGTCTTTGAAGGCAAGGGTCAAATAGGTGAGTACGCGGGGGGCTATGATGATTGGCTATTACAACGCCCTGCACCTACCGAACTCACTAATGAGAAAAAAGTGGTTGTAAAAGAAAGTACTCCCACGCCTATAACGAGTACTTCCATACCTACTTCTACTAAAGCTAAAAAACTCAGCTACAAAGATCAACGTGAATTGGAATTACTGCCTCAAAAAATTGAGCAGCTAGAAACAGCTATGGCTGCAATTCAAACGGTTATGAGTGCTAACGATTTTTACCTCAAAGGCACAGACGTAATGGCACAAACTCAAGCCGAATATGAAAAGCTAGAAGCAGAACTAGAAATAGCCTTTGCACGTTGGGAAGCGTTAGAGTCAGGGAATTGAAGTACTCCGTATACCTCTAAAGAGAGAGTACTAAATACACAACTCACTTAAGATAGATTAGCACTTTCTAATGTATTAATATTAGTACGCATTCAAACTATAAGTCTTATGGTACGTTTGTATGCACAATCATTCCGAAGGTAAGAATTCCTTTCTTCATTTTTTCCTACCTTTTTTAGCTTGGCTGCCCCTTATCAATAAAAACTCGCTCAAAGCGGATTTAATTGCAGGTATCACCGGAGCCGTCATTGTCTTACCTCAAGG
>JBDKGX010000049.1:0-17081 GCA_039797965.1 Pseudomonadota bacterium | reverse complement strand
TAAGGTTTGTCAGTGCTATCCCTTTTGAGAGATAGGCAGTATTTTGAGGATAACTATAATTTTATGCTTATATACTAATATATTTCAGGAGGATACGCTGATGGCCTATGAAGTAAACGGGGTAGTAATTGAAACTAATGACACAGGTTATTTAGTGAATCTTACAGATTGGAATGAGGATGTTTGCAAGGTAATTGCGGCCGCAGAAGGTCTTGAGCTAACCGATAAACATTGGGATGTCATTCATTATTTACGTGAAGAGTACATCAACAATAATGGCAACCAACCCATGGAGCGCGTCATTATGAAGGCTATGGCTGACAAATGGGGCAACAAAAAACTCACCAGTAAAGAAATGTATGAATTATTTCCCTTTGCGCCCAGTAAACAAGGGTTAAAAGTGGCGGGATTACCCCCTACGAATCGCAAAGGCGGCTATTAATCCTACTCTTTCTAGATATGTACCCTTGAGATACTAAACCCTATGCTGGTCGACAGTACCTCATTGAGAGATTGAAGATATGAACACTCGCAAACAAGAACTCATTCAAGAAATGCTGGATATGCAAGCTAAATTTATAGCTTATGAACAATCAGGCGAATTTAATGCTGAAGATTATTATGTCGGTGAATGGCAGGAATATCGTGAGCGTTATACTCAATTAGCTGCAGAAGTACGCGAAATTGCTTCTCAACAAGCCAACTTCTGGAAGTAAGTTTTTCAGTATTTACACTCCATTGCTAAATACTTATTTTTAAAGCCGCAGTTTGCGGCTTTTTTACGACTCGGTCACATAGCTCATGGCGGTGAGTAACACTTCTACCCCAGCACTTTTTTTATGCGCTTGCTCGCTAATATGTCGTCGGAACTGTTTAGCTCCCATCAAGCCTTGAAATAACCCCAAAGTGGGTTTAGTCAAATGCTGCAAAGGTACACCTAAGCTTAATTGTTGTTCAACATACTCCATATAAGCATTGAGTACTTGCTTACGTGTAGTAAAGCGAGGAGTACTTTGATAAAGGTTTGTATCAACTTGTGATAACAACCACGGATTATAATAGGCTTCGCGTCCTACCATGACTCCATCTACATGATTTAAATGCTGTTGACATTGTTCAATAGTGGTAATCCCGCCATTAATAATAATTTCCAGCTCTGGTAACTCTTGTTTGAGTTGATAGACCAGCTCATAACGTAGAGGGGGAATTTCGCGATTTTCTTTAGGGCTTAAACCTTTTAGCCAAGCTTTTCTAGCATGTACTATAAACGTTTTGCATCCAGCCTCTGCAACGGTTGTCACAAAGTTCAGCATTGACGAGTAATCCTCCTGATCATCAATACCAATCCTATGTTTAACTGTAATCGGTAAAGTACTCGCTTGTCGCATTGCTTTGACATTTTGAGCAATCAGATTAGGCTCAGCCATAAGGCATGCCCCAAATGCGCCTTTTTGTACTCGCTCACTAGGACACCCGACATTAATATTTACTTCGTCGTAGTTAAGCTGTTCAGCCCACTGAGCGCATTGCGCCATATGTTCAGGTTCACTGCCGCCTAATTGCAATGCAACAAAATGTTCAAACTTATTAAACCGTAAATAACGCTCTCGATCACCGTGAATTAAGGCTCCTGTTGTTACCATCTCGGTATACAACACTGCCTGAGTACTTAACAAACGGTGAAAATAACGACAGTGTTTATCAGTCCAGTCTAACATTGGGGCTACACAAAAGCGGCGCTGCATATAACTCTAAAATCAAATGATTATTTTGGGAGCTGCACTGTACGCAAGATTCATTTAAACGTCTATAGCTAATGCTATGTTAAGGTTATTAGCATTAATATACCAATAATAAGATATTTATAGTTAAAATCCATAATGAGGGCTACATTATGAGTGATCTCATCTATTACGTTGTTGGTTTAGTGCTAATTGGCCTACCTAGTTTGATTTTTTATCGAGTCGGTCTTGATGTAGGTACACAACGCGGGGTAAAAAAACAAATGGTTCGCCAGTTGATCGCTCGCGGAATTATTGAACCCTCTCGTAATGCCTAAAGTACTTGGCAGTGTGGGCAATACCAAGTTGATCGTTGATTTTGTTTAATCTGTATAATAGGTGTCTGGCATTTCAAGCAAGGCTGATCTTTACGACCGTAAACATTAAGCACCAACTGGAAGTAACCCGTTTGCCCATCTTCACGCACAAAATCACGTAGCGTTGTTCCACCTTGTTCAATTGCATTACTAAGTACTTGTTTGATATGAGTGCTTAGTCGATCATACACTTTTTTACTGATTGCTCCAGCCGCCGTTAGTGGGTTGATGCCTGCTAAAAATAGCGCTTCATTCGCATAAATATTACCAACACCTACCACTACATGAGCATCCATCACGAATGCTTTGATATTAAGAGTCTTGCCCCGCGCCTTTTGCCACAAGTACTCACCTGTAAACTCAGCTTCTAAAGGCTCCACCCCTAGTGATTTTAATAACGTATGAGTGTACGGAGAATTGAGTGTATGCAGGACTGCACCAAAACGGCGAGGATCATGAAAACGTAAAACATTGCCATTACTGAGTAGAAAATCCACATGATCATGCTTACGTATAGGTGTTTCAGCCTTACATATTCTTAGACTACCTGACATCCCCAAATGCATAATCAACGTGCCATGAGTCGTTTCGATTAAAATATATTTGGCACGACGTTTAACCGTCAGAATAGTTTGACCAACTAAATCAGTAATAGTATCAGAAATAGGCCAGCGTAGACGCGACTGGCGAATTATACATGCCTGAATAACTGTATTTTGAATATGAGGAGCAATACCTCGACAAGTGGTTTCAACTTCGGGTAATTCAGGCATAGTACTTAGTATCAAACAGGCACTTGGGAGCTATTGAGAATACGATCTAGCCCCTTTAAAACATCTAGACGCGTGATCACACCTACTACACGATTGTCCTCTAAGACGGGATAACGACGGTAGTTATTCGACATGAACATATTAGCCACATTCATAATATTTTCAGAAGCTTCTACGGTGCGCACATCGGGTGACATGATTTCTTTTACTGTGCCACGCCAGCCTGCATGGTAGCCGGACTTAATGGCTACGTGGATGCAATCAGATACGGAAACAATTCCTACCAAATTGCCTAGATTGTTGAGTACCACTGCACTGAACACATTATATTTGGTAAAGACATCTACGGCTTCACGGACGTTTTGGTCTTCACGTAAAGTGGCAACTCGGGAAGACATATAATCACGTACAGATGTGGGTACTTTAGGCATGGATAAGGTTCCTCTCTTTAGACTGGAATCTCAATCTTACCCCATATTAATCAGGTAAACGATTAATAACTTGCTGTTGTTGATCAGATTTTGATGCTTGTTCAACTTCCATGCGTTTTAAGCGTTTTTCACACGGTTTTGAACAAGAACACTGAGACTCCATGCCAGGAATATTGTTTAAACCACCACAGCTACCTTTAATAGATTTTTGGTTCAAAATCCAACCTAGTGATAAGGCAAAAACGGCAATAATAAAGACGATGAGAGTTGTGAGGAATGTGATCATAATTTGAGATACTCTTGAGACTAGATTGTATAAAAAAAATACACAATTACTAGAAGAAACTATTTGCTGCAATGCAATAAAAGCGCTATTATAACTCCTGATTAGATCAGTCTAATCACTCCTCCTAGCGGTTGGGGCGAATACAATATTCGCCCCTTTTAGGTCTCCCCCTGATTAACTCCTCCTAACGGGTTAATCCAGCTCCAAACTACTTATCTCTTCTATCTAAAATCACAACATTATGTATCGTGACATAATTGCATTGATATTTCGCATCCTACTACACTCATTTGCGAAAACCAACTATCTTCCTTAACAAAACCCCACTAGCAGCCAAATTTTGACCACTAGCAGGATTGAAGTGGAAACTAACTATCCACCGAAGTCATCCAACATGATATTGTCGCGCTCAACACCAATATCCAGCAGCATATTAATCACTGCTGAGTTCATCATGGGCGGTCCACACAAATAGAATTCACACTCTTCAGGAGCGGGGTGGCTCTTGAGATAGTTTTCATACAATACATTATGGATAAAACCTGTGTAGCCTTTCCAATTATCTTCTGGTAATGGATCCGACAATCCCATATGCCAAGTAAAGTTTGGATTTTCAGCTGCGAGAGTATCAAACTCATCAACATAGAAGGCTTCACGCAGACTACGTGCACCATACCAGAATGACATTTTACGATTCGTTTTAATGCGGCGTAACTGATCATAAATATGTGAGCGCATAGGTGCCATACCTGCACCGCCCCCCACAAAAATCATTTCATTGTTAGTTTCACGAGCAAAAAACTCACCAAAGGGGCCTGATACGACTACTTTATCACCCGGTTTGAGGTTAAAAATGTATGAAGACATTTTACCAGGTGGTAAATCATTACGACCTGCTGGAGCCGTGGCAATACGCACATTCAGCATTACAATCGTATTTTCTTCAGGATAATTAGCCATTGAGTAGGCACGCAGTGCTGGTTCTGTTACTACTGATTTAGTATCCCAAAGCTTATATTTGTCCCAATCCCCACGATATTTTGTAGGAATATCAAACTCAGAAAAGCTCAGTTCGTAAGCAGGGCATTCAATCTGAATATACCCACCTGCACGGAAATCGATCTTTTCACCCGCAGGTAATTCGAGTACTAATTCTTTAATGAAAGTTGCACGATTTTCATTAGAACGAACTGTACACAGCCATTTTTTAACCCCAAAAACCTCTTCAGGTACTTCGACTTTCATGTCTTGCTTTACAGCAACTTGACAAGCCAAACGTTCACCACAAGCAGCTTCACGACGATTAATATGAGCTTCTTCAGTCGGTAATAAAGTTCCACCACCTTCAAGTACTTTAACTTTACACTGACCACAAGTACCTCCACCTCCACAGGCAGACGATACAAACAAGCCTTTATCCGCTAAAGCGCCCAGTAGTTTTGTACCCGGCTGAACGACTAAATCTTTTTCATGATTTACTAAAATATGTACATCACCTTTTGCCACTAATTTAGACCGTGCAAATAGAATGATGAATACCAAAGCAATAATCATCAGTGTAAAAAAGGTTACACCTAATCCAATTGTTTCCATGACTATTGTGTTCCTTTTATAACTGAATACCAGAGAAGGACATAAAGCCTAAAGACATTAATCCTACCGTGATAAAGATAATACCTAAGCCTTGTAATCCAGCAGGTACATCACTGTATTTCAGACGCTCGCGTACTCCCGCTAGTACGACAATCGCTAACATCCAGCTAAAGCCACTACCAAAACCATATACCACGCTTTCTACAAACGTGTAATCACGTTCGACCATGAATAAAGTACCCCCCAAAATCGCACAGTTCACTGTGATCAAGGGTAAGTACACCCCTAAGGCTTGGTACAAAGCAGGCACATAGCGGTCAAGGAACATTTCTAAAATTTGTACAATAGCGGCAATAACGGCAATGTAAGAAATTAACCCTAAAAAGCGTAAATCGACGCCCTCAATAATGACGTTTTCTTTCAAGAGGTTAAACACCAAATTATTGACTGGCATAGTAATCGCTTGAACGATAACGACGGCAATACCCAAGCCAATAGCCGTTTCGATTTTTTTAGAAATCGCAATAAAGGTACACATTCCCAAAAAGAATGTGAGCGCCATGTTTTCAATGAAAACTGACTTTACAAATAGACTTAATAGCGCTTCCATTATTAACGATTCCCCAAAGTTTCTTTATCGTGAATATAGAAGTCCGCTTTTTCCTGCTGATCTGGGTACTTGGTACGAATAGCCCAAATGAGTAAACCAATGAGGAAAAACGCGCTAGGCGGTAAGAGCAATAAGCTATTAGGTATATACCAACCACCATTTTTAGCAAAATCAAGGATTTGGAAACCTAATAGTGAACCTGCACCAAAAAACTCACGGAAGGTAGCAATAGTAACCAAAATTAAGCTGTAACCTGCTCCTTGCCCAATACCATCTAAAAAGCTCATACCAGGAGGGTTTTGCATAGCATAAGCTTCTGCACGTCCCATCACGATACAGTTGGTAATAATCAAACCAACAAACACCGATAATTGTTTAGCCGTACTAAAAGCATAGGCTTTCATTAGTTGGTCAACCACAATTACCAGAGAAGCAATAATAGTCATTTGTACGATAATACGAATGCTATTAGGAATATGATTACGTACCACACTAATGGAGGCACTAGAAAAAGCAGTAACAGCCGTTAAACCAAACGCCATTAATAAAGCCGATTTTAATGAATTGGTTACGGCTAAAGCAGAGCAAATCCCTAAAATTTGAAAAGTGATAGGGTTTGTATTAATTAGTGGGTCAACCAGTACTTTGCGTACTTCTGGATTAAACCCCATGCTCATGGATGCACTCATGCACCACCTCCCTTACGCATTTTTGCTAAATAAGAGCCAAAGCCATCTTTACCTAACCAAAAATGCAATAAATTATTAACACCATTACTGGTTAATGTAGCACCTGATAAGGCATCCACTTGATGTTTAGAGCGTGGATCATTGGCGGGTGCAACCATCTTGGTCACTTGGATAGCTAATTTACCTTGCTCATCAAAGAGGGTCTTACCTGTCCATTTAGCTTTCCATTCTGGATTATCGACCTCACCCCCTAAACCCGGCGTTTCAGCATGCTCATAAAAACCCAAACCTACTACAGTATTGGCATCCGCGTCTAAAGCTAAAAAGCCATAAAGAGTTGACCACAAACCATAACCTGACACAGGTAAAATAATCTTTTTCAATTGATTATTTTCTTTAACCAAGTAAACAGTAGCGTACTTAGCACGACGCTTAATCGAGGCAATATCTTGCTCACGAGTCAGTACGACATTTTGTTTAGGGTCTACGGCGGCAGCACGAGCATCAAACTTTTCTGGGTCAATGTTATCTACATATTCACCCGTCTGTAGGTCTACTACTTTAGCCTCTACGTTTTGGAAAGCTTGTTCGATAGGTGTACCTACAGGAGCTAGCTTGCCGATCTCCATAATATTTTTCTTGCGATCTAGCGCTTTATTTGCATCTTGTACTGGCTTGAGTGCCACTGCTGCTGTAGAAACAGCTACCGCGCACACTAAGCACAATGCCAAAGCCACTCCAACCGTTTTTTTAATACTGTCATTGGGAAGCGCTAAGAATTCGTCAACTTTAGCTTTAAGACTCATACTTTTAGCCCTTTAGGTTGTTGGCGCTTTTGGCGACGCTTCATATTGACTTTCATCACCGCATAATCAATCAATGGGGCAAACATATTGCCAAATAAAATGGCTAACATCATGCCCTCAGGGAATGCTGGATTAACCACGCGGATCAAAACCACCATGACCCCTACTAAAATACCGAACCAAAAACGTCCAATATTCGTATGAGCCGCGGTTACAGGGTCAGTTGCCATAAACATCATACCGAAAGCAAACCCACCCATGACTAAATGCCAATACCAAGGTAATGCAAACATAGGGTTAGTAGTACTGCCAATGGTATTGAGTAACACCACACTTACTACCATGCCGATGAATACACCGGACACAATACGCCAGCTAGCAATCCCTGTATAAAGTAAGAATCCACCACCTATTAAGATCGCTAACGTTGAGGTTTCACCTAATGAACCCGGCTCAAAACCTAAAAAGGCATCCCACCAACTTAAGCCACTCGCTTTAACTGCCTCTAAGCCACTGGCTGCTGCGATGGATAAAGGTGTAGCACCACTATAACCATCTACTGCTACCCACACTGTATCGCCCGACATGTATGCAGGATAGGCAAAGAATAGAAAGGCACGCCCAGCTAAAGCGGGATTGATAAAGTTTTTACCTGTACCACCGAATACTTCTTTACCTAAAATCACTCCGAATAAGATACCCAAAGCAACCATCCATAGCGGAATGTTAGGTGGCAAAGTTAAGGCAAATAAAATAGAAGTAACAAAGAAACCTTCATTGATTTCATGACCACGCACCAAAGCAAAAATCACTTCAGCCGTACCACCCACGATAAAAGTGGTTATGTAAATGGGCAGAAAATAGAGTAAACCATGAAAGAAGTTATCCAAAAAGCTCTGAGGATCATAACCAAAGATACTCATAATCGAGCCGCGCCAGCCTTCAACTTCGGTTAAACCGATGGAATGCATAGCCATATTGGCCTGATAGCCTGTGTTATAGCAAGCCATAAACATCACAGGAAAAGTTGCGAGCCAAACGTAGCCCATGACCCGCTTTAGATCTAACGCATCACGAACATGGGGAGCGCCAATAGTTTTATTGGGGGGGCTATAGAATAAGGTGTCAACCATCTCAAATAGACCGTACAACTTATGGTATTTGCCACCTTTAGCAAATGCCGGTTCAATACGATCCAGTAAATTACGTAGTACTTTCACTGCTTAATCCCCTCTTTCAATCATATGTAGGCACTCACGCAGTGCTGGACCATATTCATATTTGCTTTGACATACAAACGTACACAAAGCCAAATCCTCCTCATCCAGCTCTAATGCGCCTAATGACTGAGCCATTACCGTATCACGCACCAATAACGATCGCAGTAATTGGGTTGGTAAAATATCCAAAGGCATGACCTTTTCGTAGTTACCAATAGGAACCATAGCGCGGTGACTACCATTTTGAGAGGCGGTCATAGCAAATTGCTCATGCTGTACTTTCGGATTTAAAAAGACATTCATGATGGAGAATTGGTTTAACCAAGGATTCAGCCAATGCAAAAACTCACGAGGTTGTTCTTCTTTAATGACTGATAATTGCTCGTGATAACGACCTTGATACGCGCTAGTACCTGCTGCACGATGCCCTGCTAATACCGACCCTGAAATAACACGACAAGCTGAGTTAGTATCTAACTCACCTGCTACTAAATCATTAGTATTAGCACCTAAACGAGTACGAATTAAACGTGGTTTGGTTACTACAGGTCCAGCGATAGCAACAATACGCTCTACCCAAGGCTTACCTGTAGTAAACAGTTTACCCATAGCAATCACTTCTTGAGCACTGAGATAAAATACCGTCTTGGTATCGCTCGCAGGGTCTAGAAAATGAATATGGGTACCGGGTAAACCCGCAGGATGAGGGCCCGAAAAAGTTTCATAGCGAATATTGCTTTGAGTACTTTTAGGGATATTGGCACCTTCAGCATGACACACGTACACTGTGGGTGTAAGGCGTGAAATGACCGTTAAGCCATTTTTAAAGTCTTCCGCGTATTCCTGAATAATAATCGCAGGATCAGCCGCAAGAGGACGAGTATCCATAGCAGTAACAAAAATCGCTGCCGGTTTAACATCAACCGCAGGTACTTTGCTATAAGGACGAGTTCTAAATCCTACCCAAGCACCAGAAGTTTGCAATTGCTCACGAATGGCTTGCTCGTCTAGAGAGGTTAATTGATCAGGTGTGTAGGCAGTAAACTCCATACTCGATTCATCAGCATCCAATTGAATGACTACTGAGTTAAGTACACGTTGTGCACCACGATTAATGGCTTTTACAACACCTGCACCAGGGGCGGTAAAGTTGATATTGGGATTTTTGCGGTCAGTAAAAATGACTTGTCCTAGCTTGACATGATCGCCCTCTTGCACCTGCATAGCAGGCCGCAAGTCATGGAAATCACGCCCTAGTATAGCAACTTCCCTTACTTGGTGGTGGCTGTATATTTTCTGCTCTGGCTTACCAACCAGAGGCAGATCCAGACCTTTGCTAATTTTCATTGCGTTGATTCAATGCCTGTTTTCTAAAAAACGGTCGTAGGGAGTGAAGGTATGATTACCTGAACGCCCCTTAGGCTTGCAAGGCATATGCCATCAGCACAAACGACATGTGCTAACTGTTTATGGGAAACAGAAATCCTAGATGGGTTAAAAAGAATGAGCCGATACAAGCTGTTTGGGCACTGATTATCGCAACATTTTTCCTGCGTGTACAAGCTAAATAAAACAAACTCCTGCAATGCAGCATCACAGAGCTAATTGTGTTGCAATGCAAAATAGCAAAATCCCTACTAATTCTTTGATCCTAATTAGCTTTAAGTAATTTATCAGCCATACTAATCGGCAGAATATACGTCAATTTTGCCGCCACATTAGTCAACTTAAGATCTTGCTCAGTACGCTCTACCAAAAATGTAATTTCCCTACTATCTGTAAGAATAATCTTTACCTGAGACTGTGAAGCATTTATCAAGCTAACCGGTTCTAACAAAACAGCACTCGCTGAACGCCAATTATTAAGAAACCCTACGCCAGTCTGTTGGGAACCATCGGGTAGAAGCACTGCTTTAATCGAACGGTTAGTAGGTATCAAAGTACGCGCAACTAAATCTAAAGTACTGCCCATGATCAAACCTGCTACCACCTCAGACACTAAAATGATTTGATCCTTTACCAGCAGATAACGTTGTTGAGTAATCGGGTTGCTATTGCCAAAACCCAGTACTTGGTCATTAAATAGTAAACGGGTACTTAAAGGTTCTAGACCAAAAGACTTTAAATCTTGCCCAGCCTTAGGGTAAGCAGCTAAAACAGGCTCAAAAGGCAATGTCATTAACTGTGTCAACTTAACGGGGTTTGCTTCCAAAGCATAAGGTTTGATCATAAACCACACTTCGCCTTGGCGCTCAAACTCGATACGCTCTGCCTGTGGCTTTTCCCAATAACGCTCTATCACTATTGACTGTAATTCAGAGCGCTGCATAGATAGTAGAGACTTTGGCTCATTTGCCGCTTGTGTCTGCTGCCATACCCAGTATCCCCCACCACCAACCACTAACAAAACTATCAATAGCACACTATTTAGCCAAAAGCGTTGACTACTACCACTCATAAACGCTGCCTCCGCGCCCAAATCCATAAACCAGTTATGAATAATAAAGCCGGCAAACCTAACAAAAAGAATAATGCTAACCCCATACTCAACGCTTTATTCATCTCAAAAACTAAATCAGGTGCAGGGTTAGACTTAATACCGACTAATGCATCATCGGCACTGAGCCAATTAAAGATTTGGGTAGCTAAATCTAAATTTCCACCATAACCAATAAATTGATTAGTGAGAAAATCACTATCACCAATAATCACAACACGCTGTTGTTTATTTTGAATCATACTAGTTTTAGTGCTGCTATTTTCTTCTAAAGTACGAGCTAAACTTAAACCTATAGTAATAGGCCCCATTAGATCACCTTTAGTATCATCATAAACTACTTTATCTTGTAAAGGCTCTACTTCTAACCAGCTTTGTGGCAAAGTTTGTAAAAACTCCTCAGTTAACCAAACCTCACTCTTCTCCCCATCAGGTGCTTGATTACGAGTTACCATAGTCGCAAAAGGAAAAATAGTTTGAATTTTGAGATTTCGAGTTAATTTTGAACGAGGATCATATTCGATTACAGGTACTACAGCAGGGTGTTTAATACCTAACATAGCCTGTAATGATTCATTAGCATCCACCACAGTACCTTGATGAATTTTAATATTTAAGCTATTTGCTAACTCCCCTAATCCTTTTAAGTCGCCTGGATCTTGTAGCCATAATAAATTACCACCTTGCTTAATATAGTCAGATAACAACTTCACCTCTGACTCTAACAGATTGGATTGCGGCGCTGCCAATACGACTAAACTAGTATTCGTAGGAATTGATTGAGTTTTTAATAAATGATGAGGTTGGATTTTAAAACCACTTTTTTCTAGTACTTCAGTCAAGCGTGATAAGCCATTAGACTCTGTCCATAAGGGTTGTTTTTCACCATGTCCCTCTATAAATAATGCTATACGCTCCGTGTGGCGCGTCATTCGCATTAAAGCACTAACAAAATTAGCTTCGTTTAAACTATCTAGTAATTCTTTACGCTGATTATTGCCAGTGCCTAACTTTAAAACTAACTGCCCTGTATATTGTACCTCGTCTTGGACAGCCTGTTGGGGAGATAAATCAGGATTTAAAATAGTAAGTCGAGTGTCAGCTTTGATTAATTGATATTTTTTAATAAGCTTTTCTAGCGAATCTTTTACCTCACTATTTTGTGGTAGGTAAGCTACTAACTCCAATGGTTCTTGGATGGATCGCAATAGACTCTGAGTACTAGGTGATAGGCTATTACGGTTACCATAAGTCCAATCAAACTGGTTTGAAAACTGTGCCGATAAAAAGGCTAAGCCACCTAATATCAATGAAAATAATAGATAAAAAACCCCATTATTTAGCCATAACTGCCTATGGAGCTTGCGTGTCATTTTCATAATTAATTAGCCCTGTAAACGCTCATTATCTAATTTACGAATCGTTAAAATCAGAAATCCCACTATAAATAGCAAATAATAAATCAGATCGGTTGTATTAAAAGCACCCTCCAAAAAAGATGTAAAATGACCAAAGTGTGATAAATACACAAATAAGGGACTAGCCGAACTTTCTGAGCTACCTGAAATATAAATAACCACTAAAAACATCAGCAAACCAAAAGTGCTAATTGCTGCGATAATAGGTTGCTTAGTTAGAGAAGATAAAAACAACCCTGCTGCTGCAAAAGAAGCTAACAACAATACTAACCCTAATAAGGCTGATAAAAACTTTCCCCAATCCAGCATAGTACCTAACGATAAAAATAAAGGCATTAAAGTTATCATACCTGTCATTATTATAATAAACCCCAACAACCCTAAGTACTTACCTAATACTAATTGAGTATTCGAAATCGGTGCTGAGGTAATCAGTGTCAACGTTTGATTCATATGCTCCTCAGCGATCAAACGCATTGTGAGTAAGGGCATCACTGCTAACATTAAAACCCCAGCCCATAAATACAGACTAGCAATCACTATATCCGTTATTCCAGGGGCATTATCCTGCCCTGCCAAACTAGGTTGAAAAACTGAAATATATTGATCTAATGTATACAGAAAAATAAAAGCTAAAATCAGCTGTAAAATAGCTAAAACTACCCAAGCTAAAGGAGAGTTAAACATACGCCTTAGTTCAGTTTTGGCAATCGCAAACATTAGCTTTTCTCCTGAGTAACTTCTGCTTCTTGATGAACTAAACTCATGAATATTTGCTCTAATGAATTATGCACAGGGTATATAGCATTAGGCTCAATATTATTTTTAACACAAAAATCCATTAGCATAGGCACTATATTAATCCCCTGAGAATGCTGAAATTCATAGATATTATTGTCTTTAAATTTTACACTTTCTATCTGGGGTAAATTTTCTAATGCTTCTAAAGGTAGTAACTTATCACTACTAAGAATAGTGCGAGTTTGTAGCTGGGTATTTAGCTCAACTAGAGGTTGATTGAAGACCGATTTACCTTGATGAATGATTTGCACTCGATCACAAACGGCTTGAACTTCCGGCAAAATATGAGTTGATAGCATCACTGCATGGTTTTCACCTAACTCTTTGATTAAATTTCTTATTTCTCTAATCTGAATAGGATCAAGCCCCACAGTTGGTTCATCTAAAATAACAATAGCAGGTTCGTGTAAAATAGCTTGTGCAATGCCTACACGTTGCCTATAACCCTTTGAAAGATTGTTAATTAATCTACTTTTAACGTCTGTTAAATAACAACGCTCCAAGGCTTTGTTAATAAAATTTAGCCTTCTTTTTTTATCTAAGCTACGTAATTCAGCACAATAATTTAAGTACTCTAAGACGGTTAAGTCACGATACAAAGGAGGTGTCTCAGGTAAGTAACCAATATGCTGCTTGGCTGATTTAGGAAAATCAAGTAAATCAATGCCTTTTACTGTTATTTGACCAATAGTTGGCACTAAGTTACCTGTGAGCATTTGCATAGTTGTGGACTTACCCGCGCCATTTGGCCCTAATAACCCTAGTATTTCCCCTTGATTTAATTGAATTGATATATCCTCAACAGCCTTATATCCTTTAAATTCTCGCGTCAATCCTATGGCTTGGAGTAAAGCAGTATCATCCATCAATGCGTTTCCTATTCCTTGTATTTTTAATTGTTAACCTTATATCTTTCATTTAATTGACGACGTTAATAATTGTTTTTAGTATTAACTCTATTATGGGTCGGGGATGATCATATCATGACGAATAAATCCACTAAACAGTGGTATCTGTTAACTAGTAAACCTCACAAAGACAAACTGGCTGAAAGCCACTTGAATAACCAAGGGTACAATGTTTATCGTCCACTGGCACAACGCTTGAAAGTCCGCCGTAACAAGCAAGAAACAGTCGTTGAGTCTTTGTTTCCACGCTATATATTTATAGAACTCAGTCAGTTAGAAGATAACTGGGCTCCTATTCGCTCCACGATTGGAGTACAAGGCTTTGTACGTTTTGGAGAGTTGCCAGCACCAGTACCTTTAGATTTAATTAATTATCTGCGTACTCATGAAGCCACTTTCAGTGAAAAAGCCATCGATTTAGATCGGTTTCATACAGGTGACAAAGTACTTATCAAGGATGGCCCTTTTCAGGGTCTGGTGGGTATTTTTCAGCAGTATGATGGCGAGCAACGCGCCCTTATCTTGATCGAAATCCTCCGCAAAGCGACCCAGTTAAAACTTAGACCCACACAAGTGATGGCTGCTTAGTCCGCTAGTAATTTAATAAACGCCCCCCATCAACAGCAATAATTTGCCCTGTTATGTAAGGTGCATCTTGAATTAAAAAACTAATGGTCTTAGCAATATCTTCTGGCGTACCTGCACGCTTTAGTGCAGTAGGCGCCAACGTATTGAATTGATGCTCGTTAGAAGCCCCTTGTTCAGGCCATAAAATAGCGCCCGGTGCAACCCCATTCACTCGAATCTCAGTCCCCAGTTCTTTCGCTAATAACTGGGTAGCCATTACCAAGCCTGCCTTCGCTATACCATAAGCACTGTATTCACTGTGCGGACGCATTCCATGAATATCCACCATATTCACAATACAACCTTGGGTACTTTTCAAATAAGGCGCCGCTGCTTTCGCTAAAAAAACAGGTACTGTTAAATTCACGGTTTGCAGCTCATGCCACTGCTCTAAGGTTAGAGTACTTAAGGGTGTGGCATAATAATTAGAAGCATTATTAATCAACACATCTAACTGCCCCGTAAAGGCTACAGTCTGTTCTATTAAAGTTGGTAATTGTGGAAGCTCCAAAAGATCAGCTTGTAGGATAAAGCAAGATTGCTCACGATGGACATTTAATATTTGAGCTAGTGCTTTAGCCTCATTTTCAGCGTGATGATAATGAATGACCACAGTTGCACCCTGTGCATGTAGCCATTGTGCCGTGACTGCACCAATTCGTTTGGCTGCCCCTGTGATTAAAATCGTTTTACCCTGTAAAGTACTCACTCGCTTACCCCATCGCTTATTGAGTTTAGTAGTATGCACCGACTTCGTTTGCCACAACCTAGCCCAGAAGAGTTAGCTCATAGCCAACGGCTACAAGAAAAACTAAGGCAATTAATCTCTAATAGCCTGACTCAATCCATCAGCTTTTACGAGTTAATGAATCGAGCCTTGTACGAACCTCAACTAGGCTATTATGTGGCAGGTAAACAGTGTATTGGAACACAGGGAGATTTTATAACAGCCCCAGAAATTTCAGCCTTATTTTCCATGAGTATTGCTAAACACTGTCTGAGCTTTTTACAAACCAACCCTCATAGCCAAGTACTAGAGTTAGGTGCGGGTAGCGGCAAAATGGCAAGTACTTTATTACACTATTGGGGGCAATGGGGTGCTCTACCCCAACACTATCTCATCTTAGAACCCAGCCCTACCTTACAAGCACGCCAACGCGAGACCTTACAAGCCACCGTGCCTCACCTATTGCCTAAAGTCCAATGGCTATCCACCTTACCCTCTCAGCGTTTTACTGGAGTCCTATTAGGCAATGAAGTACTGGATGCGATGCCTATCGAATTAGTTCGCTATAAAGAGGGTACTTATCAGCAGGTTCATGTCACCACTAAAACCACTTCATTTGAATGGGCACTCCAGCCTTTGCCCAGTACTTTGGAACAACATCTTAATAGACTGCCTTTACCCCACGTCGAAGGCTATACCACTGAAGTTAATCCACAGCTCTTTGCATGGATGAATACTTTGGGACAAGTACTAGAGCAAGGATTTATGCTGTTAATTGATTATGGCTACTCAAAAACCGAGTACTATCATCCTGACCGTAGCCAAGGCACATTACAATGTTTTTACCGTCATCATGTGCATGATAATCCGCTAATTTATCTCGGTTTACAGGATATTACCGCTAGTGTGGATTTTGATGCGCTGACTGACGCTGCTTTACAAGCGGGTTTTACTGATTCCGACTGGACAACTCAAGCTAATTTTTTGTTAAGTAATGGTTTAGAACAACATTTCCAGCAACTATTAGATGAATTTCCTGCACAGAGCTATGCACTGGCTCAACAAATTCGGCTTTTAACGCTCCCCGCTGAAATGGGAGAGCGCTTCAAGGTCTTTCGAGCGGATAAGGTTTCAGGCTATTAAGGACTACTTTTCACCACAATAGGTGCTGAAGTCGCAACCTTTACACCATTCAAATATAAAACAGCTCGATAGCTCGCATTGAGCAGTGGATTTTTTATTGTAATGCCTAACTTTCCATTTTTTGCAGTATTAATTTTGGCACTTGGCATCCCTGCTAACCATTCGCTATTAGGCTCAGTCACGATGCCAATAAAGTTAGTTGAGACATTAGACCACTGAATTCGTATCCGATTACCCTCTACTAGTATATTTACTACTGGCGTTGGCGTTGGCGAGGGCACAGGCGTTGGCGTTGGCGAGGGCACAGGCGTTGGCGTTGGCGAGGGCACAGGCGTTGGCGTTGGCGTTGGCGAGGGCACAGGCGTTGGCGTTGGCGTTGGCGTTGGCGAGGGCACAGGCGTTGGCGTTGGCGAGGGCACAGGCGTTGGCGTTGGCGAGGGCACAGGCGTTGGCG